>NZ_LFZP01000037.1:0-140456 GCF_002925705.1 Burkholderia anthinoferrum | reverse complement strand
CGGGAAGAACACCTTGCCGAGCGTGACGGCGATATAGCTGTAGACGCCGAAGTCGAACCATTCCATCGCATTGCCGATCGCCATCGCGCTGACGGCGCGCTTGAGCAGGCTCTGGTCGACGACGGTGATGTCGTCCGCGGTGAGCGGGGCGTCGCCGGACGGCGAAGCGGGGGAAGAGACAGCGGTCGGGCTGACGTGTGTTGCGGTCAAGGTCATGCACTCCTTTGACAGCGCCGGAACGGGCGGGCCGTCCGACACGGTTTGCCGGCGAGCGCGGTGTCGCATGCTGCGCGTCGGGGCAGACCATCGAGCGGTTGCTGCGCAGCGGGCAGCAAAGGGCCAAGGGGCTGCTTCGACGCGGGCCCGATGGGCCGTCGCGACAGTGCGCTCATGAAGAATGGGCCGCGTGATGCAAGCGGCGGATGCCGGTGCGGACGAGGAGTCCGGCTTCCGGCAACGCCCCGGAGGGGCAGCGAAACGAGAAAAGCGGGCCTGTCGGGCGGGCTTTCCTGTGGATGCAATTTCGATCGAGGCACCGGCCCGCGTCGTGCGGACGGACTTCTCTCAAAATCGAAAAGACAGAGATTGAATGTTGAAACGGGAGACATGATAGCACGATGACGGACGATCGTGCAAATTGCCGTGGGTCGCCCGCCTGGCGGGGCATCCGGCGCGGCCCGCTCGGGTATGATCGGCGGCGCGCGGCGCGGCCGTGCCGCCCGTCGCGACGGGGCTGATTCGCGAGGAACCGGATGACCGAACTGATGAGGATCGCGGCGCTGTTCGCCGCTACCGCGCTGGCCGAAATCGTCGGCTGCTACCTGCCGTGGCTCGTGCTGAAGGCCGGCCGCCCGGCCTGGCTGCTGGTGCCGGCCGCGCTGTCGCTCGCGCTGTTCGCGTGGCTGCTGACGCTGCACCCGAGCGCGGCGGGGCGCACGTATGCCGCGTACGGCGGCGTGTACATCGCGGTGGCGCTGATCTGGCTGCGGGTGGTCGACGGCGTCGCGCTGACCCGCTGGGACGTGGCCGGCGCGGTGCTCGCGCTCGGCGGGATGGCCGTCATCGCGCTGCAGCCGCGCGCGTGAGCGCGGCCGCGGCGCGGGCCGCGTGCGTCAGGCCGCTTCGGCGGTATCCGCGGCGGCGGACTGGCGCCACACGCAGGTGCCCTTGACCGACTTGTCGAGCTCGTCGAGCTGAGCCTGGTGTGCGGCAAGCTCGTCGTCGCTCGCGGCCACCACGGCCAGGTCGAGCGCGGCGAGCGAGACGCGCTGGCCGTTCGCGGCGCCGCCGTCGGCGCCCGCGTCGTCGAGCATGTCGATCACGAGGCTGTCCTGGCCGCGCGTCATCGCGAGATATACCTCGGCGAGCAGCTCCGAGTCGAGCAATGCGCCGTGCAGCGTGCGGTGCGCGTTGCTGATGCCGAAACGGTCGCACAGCGCGTCGAGCGAGTTGCGCTTGCCGGGGAACATCTGCTTGGCCTGCACCAGCGTGTCGATCACGCCGCCGCAATGCTCGGTGAACGGCGGCAGGCCGAGCCGCGCGAATTCGGCATCGAGAAAGCCGAGGTCGAACGGCGCGTTGTGGATGATCAGCTCGGCGTCCTTCACGAAGTCGAGGATCTGGTGGGCGACTTCCGCGAATTTCGGCTTGTCGCTCAGGAATTCGGTCGTGAGGCCGTGCACCGCCAGTGCGCCCGGATCGCTGTCGCGCTCGGGATTCACGTAGAAGTGCAGGTTGTTGCCGGTGAGCCGCCGGTTCAGCAGCTCGACGCAGCCGATTTCGATGAGGCGGTCGCCCGTGCGGGCGTTCAGGCCGGTGGTTTCGGTATCGAGAATGATCTGGCGCATGTCGGGAAAAGCAACAAAAACAGGAGAAGGCGGCCGGCCGTCAGGCGGCCAGCGATTCGACGCCGCGGTTCGCGAGCGCGTCCGCGCGCTCGTTTTCGGGATGGCCGGCGTGGCCCTTGACCCAGCGCCACTCGATCTCGTGCTGCGCGACGAGCGCGTCGAGCCGCTTCCACAGGTCGGCATTCTTCACGGGCGTCTTCGCCGCGGTGACCCAGCCTTTTTTCTTCCACCCGTGAATCCACTCGCTGATGCCTTTCTGCACGTACTGCGAGTCGGTATGGACGATCACGTGGCAGGGCCGCTTCAGCGCTTCGAGCGCGGCGATCACGCCCATCAGCTCCATGCGGTTGTTGGTCGTGTTCGGCTCGCCGCCGTACAGTTCCTTTTCCTTGTCGCCGTAGCGCAGCAGCGCGCCCCAGCCGCCAGGGCCGGGGTTGCCCTTGCAGGCGCCGTCGGTATAGATGTCGATGGTGTCGGTTGTCATGAACGTTCTTGATGGGTGGTCGGGGAGGCCGCCGGCGTCAGGCCCGGTGCGAGAACGGGCTTCTTCATCTTGATCGGGCCGACGAGGCGCATGCCGCGCACGCGCTTGACGGCCGTCACCATGTAGACGGCGCCGAAGATCGGCCACCAGCGGTCGCCGGCGGCCTCCATGAAGCCGTAGCGGGCCAGCCACTGGTCGGTGGCGAGCGGCGGCCGGTAGCAGCCGAAGCGGCCGCGTTCGAGGTCGAAACCGAGCAGCTTGATCCAGTCCTTCAGCCGGATGAATGCGATCTGGTCGCGCGTGGCCGGCACGAACGGGCGGTTCGCCATGCGCCCGAACGTCTGCCGCATGCCCCACAGGCTGAGCGAATTGAAGCCGGTGATCACGAGCTGGCCTTCCGGCATCAGCACGCGCTCGGCCTCGCGCAGCAGGCGGTGCGGGTCGGACGTGAATTCGAGCGTGTGCGGCATCACGATCAGGTCGACGCTTTGCGATTCGAACGGCAGGTCGAGCAGGTCGCACCACGTCGTGCTGCGATCGGCGGGCGCATGGCCTGCCGTGTGCGCTTCGCCCGCCCACGGATACTGGTACGGCGCGCTTGCGCCGCTCGCCGGGTCGAGCACCAGGCCGCGATACGGCATGCGGTTCTCGCGCAGTGCGTCGAGCTGCGGCAGGCCGAGCTGCAGCGCGTGGAATCCGAATACGTCGGACACGATCCGGTCGAGCTGCGCCTGTTCCCAGCCCAGCACGTAGCGGCCGGGCGGCGAGTCGGTCCAGGCGGGCCAGTCTATAATTTGACGGTCAGACATAACGATGATTGCGCGCCCATGAACGAGCTGGAATACGTGCC
Source organism: Burkholderia anthinoferrum (assembly GCF_002925705.1). Classification (NCBI taxonomy): domain Bacteria; kingdom Pseudomonadati; phylum Pseudomonadota; class Betaproteobacteria; order Burkholderiales; family Burkholderiaceae; genus Burkholderia; species Burkholderia anthinoferrum. Next base: position 137,275 of record NZ_LFZP01000037.1, on the reverse strand, counting down.
GGTTCCGGCATTCGAAGACAACTATATCTGGCTCGTCTCGGACGGCCGCGATGCGATCGCCGTCGACCCGGGTGAAGCCGCCCCCGTACGCCGGGTTCTTGCCGAACGAGGCTGGCGGTTGACCGCTATTTTACTCACGCACCACCATGCCGACCACGTCGGCGGTGTCGAGGCGCTGCGCAATAGCCAACCGGACGATGCGCCGCTGCCCGTTTACGGCCCCGCGGCCGAAGCGATCGGCGTGGTCACGCGGCCCCTTGCAGGCGGCGATCGCGTGACGCTCGACGCGCCGGCCATCGCGTTCGACGTGCTCGACGTGCCGGGCCATACGCGCGGTCACATCGCGTATTTTCAAGCGGCCGGCGAAGGCGCGGCAAGTCGACGCGCGGCCGGGCAGGGCAACGCGGTGCCGCACGTATTCTGCGGCGACACGCTGTTCTCGTGCGGCTGCGGCCGCCTGTTCGAAGGCACGCCCGCGCAGATGCTCGCGTCGCTCGACGCGCTCGCGGCGCTGCCCGGCGACACCCGCGTGCATTGCGCACACGAATACACGCTGTCGAACATCCGCTTCGCGCTCGCGTGCGAGCCCGGCAATGCGGCACTGGCCGCGTGGCGCGACGACGCGCAGGCGCTGCGCGCGCGCGGCGTGCCGACGCTGCCGACCACGATCGCGCACGAGCGTGCCGTCAACCCGTTCATGCGGGCCGACAGCGCGGCGATCCACGCGACGCTCGAGGCCGAGCTGCACGAAACGGTGACGGATCGTCTGACGGCATTCACGCTGATGCGCGAATGGAAAAACCGGTTCCGATGACGTTTTCCGGAGGACTCCAAAGCTCAAGCGGTATCTGTAAAAATTGCTCCAAATGTAGGATTTCGCTGAGTTTTCGGTGTTTTTATTGACGTGAAGCACGCACTTCCGTAGTATCGCCTGCAATTTCCAGCCGTCGGAAGCCGAGATTTTCATGCGACTTATATTGAGTGCGATGGTGGTACTGCTACTCGCCGCGTGTGCGAGCCAGCCCCCTGTCGCCAACAACGCCGCCGATTCGCAGGCGACGTCCAACTACCTCCGTAAATCAGCCACCGCCAAAGAAACTGTCGACGTCGACAAGCAATCCGTCGGCGACCTGACCACTGCAGACTCCGATCTCTGGGCGCGCATCCGCCGCGGCTTCCAGATGCCCGACCTGCAGAGCGATCTCGTCGACATGCAGACGACCTGGTATACGCAGCGTCCCGATTACGTGCAGCGCATGACCGAGCGCTCGCAGAAGTACCTGTATCACATCGTCGAGGAGCTCGAGGCGCGTCACATGCCGACCGAGCTCGCGCTGCTGCCGTTCATCGAGTCCGCGTACAACCCGCAGGCGCTGTCGGTCGCGAAGGCGGCCGGCATGTGGCAGTTCATGCCCGGCACCGGCCGCACGTACAACCTGAAGCGCAACATGTGGCAGGACGAGCGCCGCGACGTGCTCGCGTCGACGAGCGCCGCGCTCGACTACCTGTCCCGCCTGCACGACATGTTCGGCGACTGGTATCTGGCGCTGGCCGCATACAACTGGGGCGAAGGCAACGTGCAGCGCGCGATCGCGCGCAACCAGGCGGCCGGCCTGCCGACCGACTACCAGAACCTGCGGATGCCCAACGAGACGCGCAACTACGTGCCGAAGCTGCAGGCGGTGAAGAACATCATCGCGAGCCCGCAGCAGTACGGCCTCGCGCTGCCGGATATTCCGAACCACCCGTATTTCGTGACGGTCACGACGTCGCGCGACATCGACGTGGCGGTGGCCGCGAAGCTCGCGAACCTGCCGCTCGACGAGTTCCGCTCGCTGAACCCGTCGTTCTCGAAGCCGGTGATCCTCGGCGCGACCGAGCCGCAGATCCTGCTGCCGTTCGATAACGCGTCCGCGTTCGAGAAGAACCTGAAAGCCTACAGCGGTCAGTTGTCGTCGTGGACCACCTACACGGTCAGCGAACGCGCGCGCCCGGCCGCGATCGCCGAGAAGATCGGCGTCGACGCCGATACGCTGATGTCGGTCAACAAGATTCCGGCCGGCATGCGCCTGAAGCCGGGCTCGACGATCGTCGTGCCGCGCGGCGATGACGATGACGAGGACATCAGCGCCGACGTTGCCGAAAACGGCGCGCTCGCGATGGAGCCGGACGTCCCCGACACGCGCAAGATGCTGATCCGCGTGCGCCGCAAGCAGTCGATGGCGGCGATCGCCGGCCGCTACGGCGTATCGGTCGGCCAGTTGAAGGCGTGGAACCGTACGCACCGCGATCTCGCGATGCCGGGCCAGGCGCTCGTGCTGCACGTGCCGGTCGGCCGCGCGGTGCCGGCGGAACCCGGTCCGGAGCGGATCGCGACGTCGACGGGCGGTGCGCGCATCGAGCGCGCGAGCCTGGCGGTGGGCGGCAAGTCGCACGGCGGCAAGCGCGGCGGCGCCGCCAAGTCGTCGGCGAAGCCGGCGAAGGCCGCGCCCGCGAAAGCCGCGCCGGCCAAGACCGCCGCGAACAAGGGCAAGAAGAAGTAAGCGAAGCGAGCGCGACTGCCGCGCGACGTAACGGCCGGTGAGGCCACACGATTGCGCTATCATCCGACGAATTCGACGAAACGCCGTCACCGAGGTGACGGCGTTTTCGTTTGTGCGCGGCGCGGCGGCGCTGCGTCGCGCGTCTTCATATGACAAGGGGAAGCGATGTCGTCGGTGCAGGTGAGGGTGCTCGCGCTGTTTTCGGTCGGGTATTTCGTGTCGTATGTGTTTCGCGGCGTCAATCTGGGCTTCGCGCCGTTCGTCACGCACGAGCTCGGCCTGTCGGCCGCCGATCTCGGCCTGCTCACCAGTCTCTATTTCCTCGGCTTCGCGGGCGCGCAGATCCCGGCCGGCGTGATGCTCGACCACTACGGCCCGCGTCGCGTCACGGCCGGCATGCTGCTGTTCGCGGCGGCCGGCGCGGCCGTGTTCGGCACGGCGCACGGCATCGGCGCGATGATGGTCGGCCGCCTGCTGATCGGCGTCGGCGTATCGGTGTGTCTCGGCGCGGCGTTCAAGGCGCTCGCGCAGCATTTCCCGGTCGGCCGGCTGCCGCTCGTCAACGGCCTCGTGATGGCCGTGGGCGGCCTCGGCGGCGTGATGGTCGGCTCGCCGCTGACCTGGCTGCTCGGCTGGGCGAGCTGGCGTGCGATCTGTTTCGGCCTCGCGGTGCTGACGGTGGCCGTCGCGGCGTCGATCGGCATCGGCGCGCCCGACGCGCAGCAGGCGCGCCACCAGGGCGGGCTCGTCGGCCAGTTCAAGGGCACGTGGCATATCCTGGGCAGCCGCGCGTTCTGGAAGATTGCGTCGTTCTCCGTCGTCACGCAGGGCGTGTTCTACGCGATGCAGTCGCTGTGGGTCGGGCCGTATCTGCGCGATGTCGGCGGATTCGACGCGCCGCATGCCGCGCGCCTCGTGTCGGTGCTCGGCTTCGCGATGATGGCCGGCTGCGTCGGCTTCGGTGCGGCGGCGCGCGTGCTCGAGCGGCGCGGCGTGTCGGTCTACGCCACCTGCGGCATCGGCATGGCGCTGTTCGTTGCGACGCAGCTCGCGATCGTCGCGCGCGTGCCGTTGCCGCCGGCCGTGCTGTGGGCCGCCTACGGGATGTTCGGCGGCGTGGGCATCCTGACCTACGCGGTGATGGCCGGCCACTTTCCCGCTCACCTGATCGGCCGCGCGAACACGACGCTCACGCTCGTGATCTTCGTGCTGATCTTTGCGTTCCAGATCGGCGTCGGCGCCGTGCTGTCGCACTGGCCGGCCGTCGACGGCCGTTATCCGGCCGCCGCGCACTTCACCGCATGGGGCGTGCTGCTCGCGCTGCAGCTCGCGAGCGCAGTCTGGTACGTGTGGCCCGCGCGCGGCGCTGGCCAAGCGCACTGATCCGGCGGTACGCTCACGGGTGGGGCGGCCGCGGAAACGGGGCCGCAGCACGTCGCGCCGCGCCGCCGAGCGCGGCGCGCCCATGATCGGACGGCCATATCAATTGAAGATAGGCCCATTTTCAGGCTATAATTTGAAAGTTTGTGCTGATCAACCTCGCACCCTAGCGCCTACCTCATTCATCCCGTTCATCCGCCGCACGCCGCCAGCCGGGCGATGCCGCGAAGCCTCGTGCGCCACGCGCCGGGTTCGCGTCTCGACAACGCAGGCCGCGTCCAGCAAGCGACCGCGCGCGCCCACGCAGCGCGGCGCTCGCGCGGCAGGGTAAACAGGTCGGCAGCAGGGTGTTCCCCAAGGAGCCTCCCGTGTTGCCGTCTTTTTCTCCCGCCTTGCTTGCACTCGCCGACGGCACGGTCTTTCGTGGTTATTCGATCGGGGCCGAAGGCCATACGATCGGCGAAGTCGTGTTCAATACCGCGATCACCGGCTATCAGGAAATCCTGACTGATCCGAGCTACTCGCGCCAGATCGTCACGCTCACCTATCCGCATATCGGCAACGTCGGCGTCAACGCCGAAGACGTCGAAGCCACGAAAGTCCATGCCGCCGGCCTGATCATCCGCGATCTGCCGACGCTCGCATCGAACTTCCGCATGGACCGCACGCTCGGCGACTACCTGCGCGACGAAGGCGTCGTCGCGATCGCCGGCATCGACACCCGCAAGCTGACCCGCATCCTGCGCGACAAGGGCGCGCAGAACGGCTGCATCCTGACGGGTTCCGACGACGAAGCGAAGGCGAGCGAGCTGGCGCGCTCGTTCCCGGGCCTCGCCGGCATGGATCTCGCGAAGGTCGTGTCGACCACCAAGCCGTTCGAGTGGAAGCAGACGGAATGGCGCCTCGAAGGCGGCTACGGCATGCAGGAAGCGCCGAAGTACCGCGTCGTCGCGTACGACTTCGGCGTCAAGTACAACATCCTGCGCATGCTCGCCGAGCGCGGCTGCCACGTGACGGTGCTGCCGGCCCAGGCCAGTGCGGAAGATGCGCTCGCGCTGAATCCGGACGGCATCTTCCTGTCGAACGGCCCCGGCGATCCGGAGCCGTGCGATTACGCGATCGCGGCCACGAAGGCCTTCATCGAGCGCGGCGTGCCGACCTTCGGCATCTGCCTCGGCCACCAGATCATGGGCCTCGCGGTCGGCGCGAAGACGCTGAAGATGAAGACGGGCCACCACGGCGCGAACCATCCGGTGAAGGATCTCGGCGACGGCCGCGTCGTGATCACGTCGCAGAACCACGGTTTCGCGGTCGACGCCGATTCGCTGCCGGCCAACGCGCGCGTGACGCACGTGTCGCTGTTCGACGGCACGCTGCAGGGCTTCGAGCTGACCGACAAGCCGGCATTCTGCTTCCAGGGTCACCCGGAAGCGTCGCCCGGCCCGCACGACATCGGCTACCTGTTCGACCGTTTCACCGCGCTGATGGACGCGGCGAAGCAGCGCACCGCTTAACGTCATCGACGCAACCGAAGGACGGGAGATTCGCATCATGTTCGGCCACGCACTCGGCATCACGGATATCTGGACCTACGTGTTCGGCGTGATCTTCATCATCCTGCTGCCGGGGCCGAACTCGATGTACGTGCTGTCGCTCGCCGCGCAGCGCGGCGTGAAGGCCGGCTATCGCGCGGCCTGCGGCGTGTTCGTCGGCGATACCGTGCTGATGGTGCTGTCCGCCGCGGGCGTCGCGTCGCTGCTGAAGGCGAACCCGCTGCTGTTCTCCGTCGTCAAGTACGGCGGCGCCGCGTACCTGCTGTACATCGGCGCCGGGATGTTGCGCAGCGCGTGGAGCAAGCTGCGCGCACGCGGCGATGCGCCGGTCGAGGCCCGGCAGGCTGTCGACGGCGAGCGGTCTTTCGACAAACCGTTCCGGAAAGCGCTGATCGTGAGCCTGCTGAATCCGAAAGCGATCCTGTTCTTCATCTCGTTCTTCATCCAGTTCGTCGACCCGGCATTCCCGCATCCCGCGCTGTCGTTCGTCGTGCTCGGGGCGATCGCGCAATGCGCGAGCTTCCTGTACCTGAGCACGCTGATCTTCGCGGGCGCGCGGCTCGCCGAGCACTTCCGCCGCCGCCGCAAGCTCGCGGCAGGCGCGGCGAGCAGCGTGGGCGGCCTGTTCATCGGTTTCTCGGTGAAGCTGGCGCTCGCGACCATGAGCTGAGCGCCGCCGGCCGACCCACGACAACGATTACTTATTGAATTCACAAGCCATGCCAAAACGCACAGACATCAAGAGCATCCTCATCATCGGCGCCGGCCCGATCATCATCGGCCAGGCGTGCGAGTTCGACTATTCGGGCGCGCAGGCTTGCAAGGCGTTGCGTGAGGAGGGCTACAAGGTCGTTCTCGTCAACAGCAACCCGGCGACGATCATGACCGACCCGAACACGGCCGACGTGACCTACATCGAGCCGATCACGTGGGAAGTCGTCGCGCGCATCATCGAGAAGGAGCGCCCGGACGCGATCCTGCCGACGATGGGCGGCCAGACCGCGCTGAACTGCGCGCTCGACCTGCACCATCACGGCGTGCTCGAGAAGTTCGGCGTCGAGCTGATCGGCGCGTCGCCGGAAGCGATCGACAAGGCGGAGGACCGCCAGAAGTTCAAGGAAGCGATGACCAAGATCGGTCTCGGCTCCGCGAAGTCGGGCATCGCGCATTCGATGGAAGAAGCGATCCAGGTGCACGCGCAGATCATGGCGGAGACGGGCGGCAGCGGCTACCCGGTCGTGATCCGCCCGTCGTTCACGCTCGGCGGCTCGGGCGGCGGCATCGCGTACAACCGCGAAGAGTTCGAGGAGATCTGCAAGCGCGGTCTCGACCTGTCGCCCACGCGCGAACTGCTGATCGAAGAATCGCTGCTCGGCTGGAAGGAATACGAGATGGAAGTCGTGCGCGACCGCGCCGACAACTGCATCATCGTCTGCTCGATCGAAAACCTCGACCCGATGGGCGTGCACACCGGCGACTCGATCACGGTGGCTCCCGCGCAGACGCTCACCGACAAGGAATACCAGATCCTGCGTAACGCATCGCTCGCGGTGCTGCGCGAGATCGGCGTCGACACGGGCGGCTCGAACGTGCAGTTCTCGATCAACCCGAAGGACGGCCGCATGGTCGTCATCGAAATGAACCCGCGCGTGTCGCGTTCGTCGGCGCTGGCATCGAAGGCCACCGGCTTCCCGATCGCGAAGGTCGCCGCGAAGCTGGCGGTCGGCTACACGCTCGACGAGCTGAAGAACGAAATCACCGGCGGCCAGACGCCGGCGTCGTTCGAGCCGACGATCGACTACGTCGTCACGAAGATCCCGCGTTTCGCGTTCGAGAAGTTCCGCGAAGCCGATTCGCGCCTGACCACGCAGATGAAGTCGGTCGGCGAGGTGATGGCGATCGGCCGCACGTTCCAGGAATCGTTCCAGAAGGCGCTGCGCGGCCTCGAGGTCGGAGTCGACGGTCTCGACGAGAAGTCGACCAACCGCGACGAGATCGCGATCGAGATCCACGAGCCGGGCCCGGACCGCATCTGGTACGTCGGCGATGCGTTCCGCATCGGCATGACGGCCGAGGAAATCTTCGCGGAAACCGCGATCGACCCGTGGTTCCTCGAGCAGATCGAGCAGATCATCCTGAAGGAAAAGGCGCTCGTGGGCCGCACGCTCGCGTCGCTGACGTTCGACGAGCTGCGCTACCTGAAGCAGAGCGGCTTCTCCGACCGCCGCCTCGCGAAGCTGCTCGGCGCGACGCCGGAAGACGTCCGCCGCCGCCGCGTCGAGCTGAACGTGCGCCCGGTCTACAAGCGCGTCGACACGTGCGCGGCCGAGTTCGCGACGAAAACGGCCTACATGTACTCGACCTACGAGGAAGAGTGCGAGGCGCAGCCGACCACCAACAAGAAGATCATGGTGCTGGGCGGCGGCCCGAACCGGATCGGCCAGGGCATCGAGTTCGACTACTGCTGCGTGCACGCGGCGCTCGCGATGCGCGAGGACGGCTATGAAACGATCATGGTCAACTGCAACCCGGAAACGGTGTCGACCGACTACGACACGTCCGACCGCCTGTACTTCGAGCCGCTGACGCTCGAGGACGTGCTCGAGATCGTCGACAAGGAAAAGCCGGTCGGCGTGATCGTCCAGTACGGCGGCCAGACGCCGCTGAAGCTCGCGCTCGACCTCGAGGCGCACGGCGTGCCGATCGTCGGCACGTCGCCGGACATGATCGACGCGGCCGAAGACCGCGAACGCTTCCAGAAGCTGCTGCAGGACCTCGGCCTGCGCCAGCCGCCGAACCGCACCGCGCGCGCCGAGGACGAAGCGCTCGCGCTGGCCGACGAAATCGGCTATCCGCTGGTCGTGCGTCCGTCGTACGTGCTCGGCGGCCGCGCGATGGAAATCGTCCACGAGCCGCGCGACCTCGAGCGCTACATGCGCGAGGCCGTGAAGGTGTCGAACGATTCGCCGGTGCTGCTCGACCGCTTCCTGAACGACGCGATCGAGTGCGACGTCGACTGCATCTGCGACGGCGAAGCCGTGTTCATCGGCGGCGTGATGGAGCACATCGAGCAGGCGGGCGTCCACTCGGGCGACTCGGCATGCTCGCTGCCGCCGTACTCGCTGTCGAAGGAAACCGTGGCCGAGCTGAAGCGGCAGACGGGCGCGATGGCGAAGGCGCTGAACGTGGTCGGCCTGATGAACGTGCAGTTCGCGATCCAGCAGGTGCCGCAGGCGGACGGCTCGAAGCAGGACATCATCTACGTGCTGGAAGTGAACCCGCGCGCGTCGCGCACGGTGCCGTACGTGTCGAAGGCGACCAGCCTGCCGCTCGCGAAGATCGCGGCGCGCGCGATGGTCGGCCAGAAGCTCGCGCAGCAGGGCGTGACGAAGGAAGTCGAGCCGCCGTACTTCAGCGTGAAGGAAGCGGTGTTCCCGTTCGTGAAGTTCCCGACCGTCGACCCGGTCCTCGGGCCTGAAATGCGTTCGACCGGCGAAGTGATGGGCGTCGGCCGCACGTTCGGCGAAGCGCTGTTCAAGTCGCAGCTCGCGGCCGGTTCGCGCCTGCCGGAGTCGGGCACGGTGCTGCTGACCGTGATGGACGCGGATAAACCGAAGGCCGTCGAAGTCGCGCGCATGCTGCACGACCTCGGCTACCCGATCGTCGCGACCAAGGGCACGGCTGCCGCGATCGAAGCGGCCGGCGTGCCGGTGAAGGTCGTGAACAAGGTGAAGGACGGGCGTCCGCACATCGTCGACATGATCAAGAACGGCGAGATCGCGCTCGTGTTCACGACGGTCGACGAGACGCGCCAGGCGATCGCCGATTCGCGTTCGATCCGCATGAGCGCGCAGGCGCACAAGGTCACGTACTACACGACGATGTCGGGCGCGCGCGCGGCCGTCGAGGGCCTGCGCTACCTGAAGGATCTGGAAGTCTATGATTTACAAGGTCTTCACGCTCGCCTAAACTAAGCGTTCAGTTACCTGTCGAAGCAACACGTGCCGCGATTAGGCGGTGTTTCCAGTGCATCGGAAGCGCGCTTAATCGCGGTGATTTTTTTTATAGCCGTTTTTAGCGATTGAGCCGTTTATGAGCACCATTCCGTTGACAAAGCGTGGCGCGGAGCAACTGCGCGATGAATTGCAGCGCCTCAAGTCCGTCGAGCGGCCGGCCGTGATCAACGCGATCGCGGAGGCCCGCGCACAGGGCGATCTGTCCGAAAACGCCGAATACGACGCAGCGAAGGAAAAGCAGGGCTTTATCGAGGGCCGCATCGCGGAACTCGAATCCAAGCTGTCCGCCGCGCAAATCATCGATCCGACGGTGCTCGACGCCGATGGCCGCGTGGTGTTCGCCGCGACGGTCGAACTCGAGGATCTCGAGTCGGGCGACACGGTCAAGTACCAGATCGTCGGCGACGACGAAGCCGATATCGATCACGGCCTGATCTCGGTCAGCTCGCCGATCGCGCGCGCGCTGATCGGCAAGTCCGAAGGCGACGTCGCGGCCGTGCAGGCGCCAAGCGGCGTGCGCGAGTACGAAATCATCTCGGTCAGCTACATCTGAAGCGGGGCGACGTGATGCCGCATCGCGTGTTCCGTCTGCTGTCGGCCGTATGGGTCGGCAGCCTGCTGACGATCGGGTATGCGGTCGCGCCCGTCCTGTTCAAGACGCTGGAGCGGATGACGGCCGGTTCGGTCGCCGCCCAGCTGTTCCGCATCGAGGCGATCGTCGGCATCGTGTGCGGCGTGCTGCTGCTCGCGTTGTCGAACCAGCAGGTGCGGCGGGGCGGCAACGAGTATCGCCGCGTGCGCTGGATCGTCGCCGCGATGGTCGTGTGCGTGCTGGTCGGGTATTTTGCGCTGCAGCCGTTCATGAACGCGCTGCGGGTGGCCGCGATGGACGCGGGCACCGATATCGCGAATTCGCCGTATGCGAGCCGCTTCGGGATGCTGCACGGCGTCTCGAGCGTGTTCTATCTCGTCGAGAGCGTGCTGGGGCTGATGCTGATCTGGCGCCTGCCGGCGCGCGAAGCCTGAGCGCCCGTCGTTGCGCGTTGCGCAACGACGGGGCAGGGCGGCACGGGCATCCGTGCCGCGCAAGCGGCTTACTTGTCCTGGAACGGCCGCTTGGTGCTGGCCTGCCGCTTTTTCGCACGCTTCACGGTGCCGCCCGCCGTCACACGCTCGTTGCCGCGCACCGTGACCTTCACGGGCCGCGGGCGGCGCACGGGGCTCGCGTTCGGCGACACCTTGACGACCTTGACGGTGCGCGGCGCGCGGCCTTTCTTGTCGTCGGCGGCTTCCGCCGCGCTCGGCAGCGCGCCGGCACGGCGGCCGCGGGCCGGGGCCGCAGCGGCTTCCGGCCTCCAGATCACCAGCAGCTTGCCGATATGCTGAATCGGGGCCGCGTTCAGACGGTCGCAGATCTCGTCGTAGATCGCGATGCGTTCGTCGCGCTCGTCGCCGAACACGCGGATCTTGATCAACTGGTGCGCGTCGAGGTGCACCTTGATTTCCTTCAGCACGGCGTCGGTCAGCCCTTCGGCGCCGATCAGCACGACGGGCTTGAGCGCATGGGCCTGGGAGCGCAGCGCGGAGCGCTCGGCGGGAGAAAGCGAAAGGGCGGGCATGGAAATGTCGAAATCTAAATAAGGGCGCGCTGACTGAAAAGCGATCGCGGGGCGATACCGCGTCAGCCGTGCGCCGAAACCACGTAAAATCGCGGCTTGGGCCTGAAAAGGGGCCGCAGCCGCGCGAAGAAGACGCGTATTATCCGCTAAAAGCGCGGCTTCACGAAGCAATGGGCAGCAATCTCTCTCTCGAATGGCAAAAAACCGCTTCAACCAGCACTGGCTGCACGACCACATCAACGACCCGTACGTCAAAATGGCGCAGCGGGAGGGCTATCGCGCGCGCGCCGCGTACAAGCTGAAGGAAATCGACGAACAGGACAAGCTGATCCGTCCGGGCCAGGTGATCGTCGACCTCGGCGCGACGCCGGGCAGCTGGAGCCAGTATGCGCGCAACAAGCTCGCGCAGGGCAAGAAGCGCGACGCGGAGCGCGAGGGCGGCATCGACGGCACGATCGTTGCGCTCGACATCCTGCCGATGGAGCCGATCGCCGACGTCCATTTCCTGCAGGGCGACTTCCGCGAGGACGACGTCCTCCACCGGCTCGAGGAGGTGCTCGAAGGCCGCGCGGTGGACCTTGTTATTTCCGACATGGCCCCCAACCTCTCAGGCGTGGCGTCGGCGGACGCGGCGCGTATCGAGCATCTCTGCGATCTGGCGCTCGAATTCGCGCAGAACCATCTGAAGCCGGACGGTGCACTGCTCGTGAAGTGTTTTCACGGCAGCGGCTACAGCCAGATCGTCGAGAAGTTCAAACAGCAGTTTAAGGTTGTCGCGCCGCGCAAGCCCAAGGCATCTCGCGACAAATCGTCCGAAACGTTCATTTTGGGTCGGCAGCTGAAGCATCCGCGCTGACGCGCAGGCGCTGCCGCAAACGGGCTCCGGCCCTTGCCGGACAAGCGAAGCGCTATCGCGGCGGTTGTCAATGCTTATGGCAGGGGTGGTCGGACTGGATTAGAATGACCGAGGGGCGCCGCAAGGAAAATGTAGGCGCTCGTCTACGAGTGAAGGAGTGGTGCTTTGAACAACAATATGTTTTCGAAGGCAGCGGTGTGGCTGGTGATCGCACTGGTGCTGTTTACGGTGTTCAAGCAGTTCGACAAGCCCCGCGTCCAGGAAGGCGTGTCCTATTCGCAGTTCATGGACGACGCCAAGAACGGCAAGGTCAAGAACGTCATCGTTCAGGGGCGCAACCTCACCGTCACTCCGGCTGATGGCCAGAAATACCAGATCGTGTCGCCCGGCGACATCTGGATGGTCGGCGATCTGATGAAGTACGGCGTGCAGGTCAGCGGCAAGGCCGACGACGAGCCGAACGCGCTGATGTCCGCGCTGTACTACCTCGGGCCGACGATCCTGATCATCGTGTTCTGGTTCTACATGATGAGGCAGATGCAGGGAGGCGGCAAAGGCGGCGCGTTCTCGTTCGGGAAATCGCGTGCGCGGCTGATCGACGAGAACAACAACGCGGTGAACTTCTCCGACGTCGCGGGCTGCGACGAAGCGAAGGAAGAAGTGTCCGAGCTCGTCGACTTCCTGCGCGATCCGCAGAAATTCCAGAAACTGGGCGGCCGCATTCCGCGCGGCGTGCTGCTGGTCGGCCCTCCGGGTACCGGCAAGACGCTGCTCGCCCGCGCGATCGCGGGTGAAGCGAAGGTGCCGTTCTTCAGCATCTCGGGTTCGGACTTCGTCGAAATGTTCGTCGGTGTCGGCGCGGCTCGTGTGCGCGACATGTTCGAGCAGGCGAAGAAGCATGCGCCGTGCATCGTGTTCATCGACGAAATCGACGCGGTCGGCCGTCATCGGGGCGCCGGCATGGGCGGCGGCAACGACGAGCGCGAACAGACGCTGAACCAGATGCTCGTCGAGATGGACGGCTTCGAGGCGAACTCGGGCGTGATCGTGATCGCCGCCACCAACCGTTCCGACGTGCTCGACAAGGCGCTGCTGCGTCCGGGCCGTTTCGACCGCCAAGTCTATGTCGGGCTGCCCGACATCCGCGGCCGCGAGCAGATCATGCGCGTGCACCTGCGCAAGGTGCCGATCGCGAACGACGTCGACGCGGCGGTCATCGCGCGCGGCACGCCGGGCTTCTCCGGCGCCGATCTCGCGAACCTCGTGAACGAGGCTGCGCTGTTCGCCGCCCGTCGCGGCAAGCGCATCGTCGAGATGCAGGATTTCGAGGACGCGAAGGACAAGATCTTCATGGGTCCGGAGCGCAAGTCGGCCGTGATCCGCGAGGAAGCGAAGCGCGCCACCGCGTATCACGAGTCGGGCCACGCGGTCATCGCGAAGCTGCTGCCGAAGGCCGACCCGGTGCACAAGGTCACGATCATCCCGCGCGGTCGCGCGCTGGGCGTCACGTGGCAGTTGCCGGAGCATGACAACGAGACGTATTCGAAGGATTACCTGCTCGACCGCCTCGCGATCCTGTTCGGTGGCCGGGTGGCCGAAGAGCTGTTCATGAACCTCGTCAGCACCGGCGCATCGGACGACTTCAACAAGGCCACGCAGACGGCGCGTGCGATGGTCGCCCGATTCGGCATGACCGACGCGCTCGGGCCGATGGTGTACGTCGACGACGAGAACGATGCGTCGCCGTTCGGCCGCGGCTTCACGCGCACGATCTCCGAAGCGACGCAGCAGAAGGTCGATTCCGAAATCCGCCGCGTGCTCGACGAACAGTACAACCTCGCGCGCCGCCTGCTCGAAGAGAACCGCGACAAGGTCGAAGCGATGACGGCCGCACTGATGGAGTGGGAGACGATCGACGCCGATCAGATCAACGACATCATGGAAGGTCGTCCGCCGCGCTCGCCGAAGAGCTCGCCGGCTGTCGGCGGCGATTCGTCGGGCGGCGGCAGCGCCGCCGCCGAGGTCAAGCCGGGCACCGCGCCGGCGCCGGCGTCGCCGGCGGCATAATCTCCGCTTTAGCGCCGTATACGGGCTGGTGTGGCTTCACACCGGCCCGTTTTGCATTCATTCACGTCCGTTGCTCGTGTCCGATTCCGCTGTGTCCCCGTTCATTCCCGCGCCGCTCCGGTGCGGCCGTTTCGAACTGACGTTCGAACGCCCGCTCGTGATGGGCATCCTCAACGCCACGCCCGATTCGTTCTCCGACGGCGGCCGCTTTCTCGCGCGCGACGATGCGCTGCGCCAGGCCGAGCGGATGATCGCCGATGGCGCGGACCTGCTCGACATCGGCGGCGAATCGACGCGCCCCGGCGCGCCGCCGGTGCCGCTCGACGAGGAGCTCGCGCGCGTGATTCCGCTCGTCGAGGCGCTGCGGCCGCTGAACGTGCCGCTGTCGATCGATACCTACAAGCCGGCCGTGATGCGTGCGGCGCTGGCCGCCGGCGCGGACCTGATCAACGACATCTGGGGGTTCCGCCAGCCGGGCGCGATCGACGCGGTGCGCGAGGGCAACAGCGGGCTGTGCGCGATGCACATGCTCGGCGAGCCGCAGACAATGCAGGCCGGCGAACCTGACTACGGCGACGTCGTGACCGACGTGCGCGATTTTCTCGCCGCGCGCGCCCAGGCGCTGCGCGACGCGGGGGTGGCGGCGGAGCGCATTTGCGTCGATCCCGGCTTCGGGTTCGGCAAGGCGGTCGTCGACGACAACTATGCGCTGCTGGCCGCGTTGCCGGATACGGCGCCCGCGCGCCCCGACGGGCGCGCCTATCCGATTCTCGCGGGCATGTCGCGCAAGTCGATGCTCGGTGCGGTGATCGGCGGCAAGCCGCCGATGGAGCGCGTCGCGGCGAGCGTCGCGGCCGCGTTGTGCGCGGTCGAGCGCGGTGCCGCGATCCTGCGCGTGCACGACGTCGCGGCGACGGTCGATGCGCTCAAAGTCTGGAATGCCGTGCGCGTAGCCGCGCGGCAACGATAAGCAAGTCAGAAAAACGAAGGAGGAAGGACCCCATGGGACGTCGATATTTCGGCACGGACGGCATTCGCGGCACGGTGGGCGAAGCGCCCATCACGCCGGATTTCGTATTGCGTCTCGGCTATGCGGCCGGCAAGGTACTGGCCGGCTCGGCCGACGTCGCGGCGGGCTCGCGTCCGACGGTGCTGATCGGCAAGGACACACGCGTGTCGGGCTACATGCTCGAAGCCGCGCTCGAGGCCGGATTCTCGGCGGCCGGCGTTGACGTGATGCTGGCCGGCCCGATGCCGACGCCCGGCGTCGCGTACCTGACACGCGCGCTGCGCCTGTCGGCCGGTGTCGTGATCAGCGCGTCGCACAACCCGTATCACGACAACGGCATCAAGTTTTTCTCGGCGGACGGCAACAAGCTGCCCGACGACACCGAAGCTGCGATCGAAGCGTGGCTCGACAAGCCGCTCGAATGCGCGGCGTCCGACGGTCTCGGCAAGGCGCGCCGCCTCGACGACGCGGCCGGCCGCTACATCGAATTCTGCAAGAGCACGTTCCCGGCCGCGTTCGATCTGCGCGGGCTGAAGCTCGTGATCGATTGCGCGCACGGCGCCGCGTACCAGATCGCGCCGCACGTGTTCCACGAACTCGGCGCGGACGTCATTCCGATCGGCGTGGCGCCGAACGGCTTCAACATCAACGACGGCGTCGGCGCGACCGCGCCGGACGCGCTGGTGCGCGCGGTGCGGGCGAACCACGCCGATCTCGGCATCGCGCTCGACGGCGATGCCGACCGCCTGCAAGTGGTCGACGCGACCGGCCGGCTGTACAACGGCGACGAACTGCTCTACGTGCTCGTGAAGGATCGGATCGCGACCGACGGCAAGGTCGACGGCGCGGTCGGCACGCTGATGACGAATCTCGCCGTCGAAGTCGCGCTGCAGCGCGAGGGCGTGAAGTTCGTCCGCGCGGCGGTCGGCGACCGCTACGTGCTCGAGCAGTTGCGCGAGCACGGCTGGCAGCTCGGCGCGGAAGGGTCGGGCCACATCCTGTCGCTCGACCGGCATTCGACCGGCGACGGCATCGTGTCGGCGCTGCTCGTGCTGGCCGCGCTGAAGCGCAGCGGCCGCACGCTCGCACAGATGCTCGACGGCGTCACGCTGTTCCCGCAGAAGCTGATCAACGTGCGGATGAAGCCGGGCGCCGACTGGAAGGGCAGCGCGTCGATTCGCGCCGCGATCGATGCCGCCGAAGCCGCGCTTGCCGGTAGCGGACGCGTGCTGATCCGCGCATCGGGCACGGAGCCCGTGCTGCGCGTGATGGTCGAAGCGCAGCAGGCGGCCGATGCGGCGCGCCATGCGGAGGCGATTGCCGACGCGGTGCGGGCGGCGACGAGCTGATCCATGTCAGCGGCGCGCGGCGGTTCGACCGCCCGCGCGCCGGCTCTGACGAATTTGCATGCGGCGCCTTCGGGCGCCGTAATTTTGTCGGACGCAAAGGTTTGCCGTACTGATAGAGGTGACCTTCCGCCCACGCAGTCTTCCGCTCAAATCACGCATCCGACCCCGGAAGCCGGCCTGCCTCCGCACCGGGCTTCCCGCCCCGGCTGACGCCACGCCACGACGCGCCCGCACACCGGTGAAAACGGCGTCCGTCCCGCCCTCCGAGGCAGGCAATTCTTGCCGCCATCACCGCTGCTGCGCCGCCGGCGCGCCACCCCATACTCCCTTTCAACCAGTCATGTTACTGTCACGCGAGTTTCATCGATTGTCACATTACCGTCATGAGCAGCCCCTAACCTTCGCGGTGCCGTAGTCATCCGCTCACACACTGGAGGTCTCATGAAATTGATGCAAACCGCGATTGCCGGCCTGGCTGGCGCGCTTTTCGCCGTCGCCGCCCACGCTGCCGACATCACGGGCGCAGGTAGCACGTTCGCGATGCCGATCTATACGAAATGGGCTGCCGACTACCAGCAGTCCGGCGGTTCGAAGGTCAACTACCAGGGCATCGGTTCGTCGGGCGGCCTGAAGCAGATCGTCGCGAAGACGGTCGATTTTGCCGGTTCGGACGCTCCGCTGAAGGATGAAGAACTCGCGAAGGAAGGCCTGTTCCAGTTCCCGACGGTGGTCGGCGGCGTGGTGCCGGTCGTCAACGTGCCGGGCGTGAAGGCCGGCGAACTGACGCTGTCGGGCCCGGTGCTCGGCGACATCTACCTCGGCAAGATCAAGAAGTGGAACGACCCGGCGATCGCCGCGCTGAACCCGAAGGTCAAGCTGCCGGATACGGACATCGCCGTGGTCCGCCGCGCCGACGGTTCGGGCACGAGCTTCATCTGGACGAACTACCTGTCGAAGGTCAACGACGAGTGGAAGTCGAAGATCGGCGAAGGCACGACGGTCAACTGGCCGACGGGCACGGGCGGCAAGGGCAACGACGGCGTCGCGGCCTTCGTGCAGCGCCTGCCGGGCGCGATCGGCTACGTCGAATGGGCGTACGCGAAGAAGAACAACATGGTCTACACGGCCCTGAAGAATTCGACGGGCACGGTGGTCGAGCCGAAGACGGAGACGTTCAAGGCCGCGGCGGCAGGCGCGAACTGGTCGAAGTCGTTCTACCAGATCCTGACGAACCAGCCGGGCAAGGAAGCCTGGCCGGTCGTCGGCGCGACGTTCGTGCTGCTGCACGCGAAGCAGGACAAGCCGGAGCAGGGCGCGGAAACGCTGAAGTTCTTCAGCTGGGCGTTCAAGAACGGCGAGAAGGCTGCCGACAGCCTCGACTACATCTCGCTGCCGGCGACGGTCGAGACGGAAATCCGCAAGCAATGGAAGACGAAGGTGACGGACGCCTCGGGCAAGCCGGTCGCCGCCGAGTAAGCGATCCAGCGGTTCGCTGCCCGGCTGCGCCGGTCGGGCAGTGTGTGCGGTAAGGCCGGGCGTTACGGCGCCCGGCGATCCAAAGCAGGCACCCATGTCTGATATTTCATACACGTCCTCACGATCGCCCGACACCGCGCAGCAGCGCGCGCCGAGCCGTCTCGGGGATGTCCTGTTCGGCGGCCTTGCGCGGCTCGCCGCGATCGTGACCCTGCTGCTGCTCGGCGGGATCATCGTTTCCCTGATCATTGCGTCGATGCCGACCATCCAGAAGTTCGGCCTCGGCTTCCTGTGGCAATCCGAGTGGGATCCCAACTCGGACATTTACGGCGCACTCGTGCCGATCTACGGCACGCTCGTGACGTCGCTGATCGCACTCGTCATCGCGGTGCCCGTCAGCTTCGGCATCGCGCTGTTCCTCACCGAGCTGGCGCCCGTGTGGCTGCGCCGTCCGCTCGGCATCGCGATCGAGCTGCTCGCCGCGATCCCGTCGATCGTGTACGGCATGTGGGGCCTGCTCGTGTTCGCGCCGATCTTCGCCGAATACTTCCAGAAGCCGATCGGCCGCCTGCTCAAGGACGTGTGGGTGCTCGGCCCGCTGACGTCCGGCGCGCCGATCGGCATCGGCATCCTCGCGGCCGGCGTGATTCTCGCGATCATGATCATCCCGTACATCGCGTCGGTGATGCGCGACGTGTTCGAGGTCACGCCGGTGCTGCTGAAGGAATCGGCATACGGAATCGGCTGCACGACCTGGGAAGTGATGTGGAAGGTCGTGCTGCCCTATACGAAGACCGGCGTGATCGGCGGCGTGATGCTCGGCCTCGGCCGCGCGCTCGGCGAAACGATGGCCGTGACCTTCGTGATCGGCAACACGAACCTGCTCGACAGCGTGTCGCTGTTCGCGCCGGGCAACAGCATCACGTCGGCGCTCGCGAACGAATTCGCGGAAGCGCAGCCGGGCCTGCATACGTCCGCGCTGATGGAACTCGGGCTGATCCTGTTCGTGATCACGTTCATCGTGCTATCCATCTCCAAACTGCTGCTGCTTCGTCTCGAGAAGGGAGAGGGCAAGAAATGAGCGAGCCCATCATGAATTTCCCGGGGCCGGACGGCGCCGTGCTCGACGCGATGCGCAACCGCCTGCAGCGCAAGCGCAAGGCCATCAACGCGATCGCGCTCACCGCATCGCTCGCCGCGATGGCATTCGGCCTGCTGTGGCTCGTGTGGATTCTCTACACCACGGTGCACCTCGGCGTCGGCGGCCTGTCGCTGCAACTGTTCACCGAATCGACGCCGGCGCCGAACACGGAAGGCGGCGGTCTCGCGAACGCGATCGTCGGCAGCCTGCTGCTGTGCGGCTTCGGCACGCTGGTCGGCACGCCGATCGGCATCCTCGCGGGCGTCTATCTCGCCGAATACGGGCAGAAGAACCTGCTGGCGAGCACGATCCGCTTCATCAACGACATCCTGCTGTCGGCGCCGTCGATCGTCATCGGCCTGTTCGTGTACGCGATCGTCGTCGCGAAGTCGGGGCGCTTCTCGGGCTGGGCCGGCGTGATCGCGCTCGCGCTGCTGCAGATTCCGATCGTGATCCGCACGACCGAGAACATGCTGAAGCTCGTGCCGAACGCGCTGCGCGAAGCGGCCGTCGCGCTCGGCACGCCGAAGTGGCGCATGGTGCTGAAGATCACGCTGCGCGCGTCGGTCGGCGGGATCGTGACGGGCGTGCTGCTCGCGGTCGCGCGGATTGCCGGCGAAACGGCGCCGCTGCTGTTCACCGCGCTGTCGAACCAGTTCTTCTCGGTCGACATGAGCCAGCCGATGGCGAACCTGCCCGTCACGATCTACAAGTTCGCGATGAGCCCGTTCGCGGAGTGGCAGTCGCTCGCGTGGGCGGGCGTGTTCCTGATTACGCTCGGGGTGCTCGGACTGAACGTCCTGGCGCGCTCGATCTTCTCGAAAAAGTAACGGCGGAGCAATCCGATGAATATGGCAGAAAGCCACCTGAATCCCGTCGAGCGCACTGCTGCGCCCGCCGGCACGCAAGACGCGGCGCACGGCCGTCCGCTCGCGCCGCTGAACGCGAAGATCGAGGTCAACAACCTCAACTTCTTCTACAACAAGTTCCACGCGCTGAAGAACATCAACCTGCGCATTCCCGAAGGGAAGGTGACGGCGTTCATCGGTCCGTCGGGCTGCGGCAAGTCGACGCTCCTGCGCACGTTCAACAAGATGTTCGCGCTCTATCCGGAGCAGCGCGCCGAAGGCGAAATCCTGATGGACGGCGAGAACCTGCTGACGACGAAGCGCGACATCTCGTTGCTGCGCGCGCGGATCGGCATGGTGTTCCAGAAGCCGACCCCGTTCCCGATGTCGATCTACGACAACATCGCGTTCGGCGTGAAGATGTTCGAAAAGCTCACGCGTTCGGAAATGGACGACCGCGTCGAGTGGGCGCTCACGAAGGCCGCGCTGTGGAACGAAGTGAAGGACAAGCTCGGCCAGAGCGGCTACGGGCTGTCGGGCGGCCAGCAGCAGCGCTTGTGCATCGCGCGCGGCATCGCGATCCGGCCGGAAGTGCTGCTGCTCGACGAACCGTGCTCGGCGCTCGACCCGATCTCGACGGGCCGCATCGAGGAACTGATCGCGGAGCTGAAGAGCGACTACACGGTCGTGATCGTCACGCACAACATGCAGCAGGCCGCGCGCTGCTCGGATTTCACGGCCTACATGTACCTGGGCGAGCTGATCGAGTTCGGCGAAACCGAAAAGATCTTCATCAAGCCGGTGCGCAAGGAAACGGAAGACTACATCACCGGCCGCTTCGGCTGATGACGGAGAACAACAGTCATGTCGGATAAACATCTGTCGAGCCAGTTCGACGCGGACCTGAATGCCGTGTCGTCGAAAGTGCTGGAAATGGGCGGACTCGTGGAGTCGCAGATCGTCGGCGCGATGCACGCGCTGAACGAATTCGATCGCGAGCGGGCCGAGAAGGTGATCGCGGCCGAGGAAACGCTGAACGCGATGGAAGTGGAGATCGACCAGGAATGCGGCAACATCATCGCGCGGAGGCAGCCTGCCGCGCGTGACCTGCGTCTTTTGATGTCGATTTCGAAAACGATTACGAACCTCGAGCGCGCCGGCGACGAAGCGGAGAAGATCGCGAAGCGCGTGCGCCGCCTGATCGACGAGCCGGCCGCGCGCACGGTCAACATCGCCGAGATCAAGGTGTCGGGCGAGATGGCCGTGACGATCCTGCGCCGCGCGCTCGACGCGTTCGCGCGCCTCGATACGGTGGCCGCCGCGCAGATCGTCAAGGACGACAAGGAGATCGACCAGGAATTCCGTGCGTTCGTGCGCAAGCTCGTGTCGTACATGCAGGAAGATCCGCGCACGATCTCGGTCGGCCTCGAATACCTGTTCATCGCGAAGGCGATCGAACGGATCGGCGACCACGCGAAGAACATCGCCGAATTCATCATCTACATCGTGAAGGGCACCGACGTGCGGCACCAGCCGCGCGACACGCTCGATCGCGAAGCCAACAGTTAATCGACTCCGTACAGGAAGAACAGAGGTGCCGATGCCCAGCAACATTCTCGTCGTTGAAGATGAGCCCGCGATTTCCGAACTGATCTCGGTGAATCTCCAGCACGCCGGTCACTGCCCGATCCGCGCGTACAACGCCGAACAGGCGCAGAACCTGATCAGCGACGTGCTGCCCGATCTCGTGCTGCTCGACTGGATGCTGCCGGGCAAGTCCGGTATCGCGTTCGCGCGCGACCTGCGCAACAACGAACGGACCAAGCACATCCCGATCATCATGCTCACCGCCCGCGGCGATGAGCAGGACAAGGTGCTCGGCCTCGAAATCGGCGCGGACGACTACGTGACGAAGCCGTTCTCGCCGAAGGAGCTGATGGCGCGCATCAAGGCCGTGCTGCGCCGCCGCGCGCCGCAGCTGACCGAGGACGTCGTGTCGATCAACGGGCTGCGGCTCGATCCGGCCACGCATCGCGTCGCCGCGCACGGGGACGGCAGCGAGATCAAGCTCGATCTCGGCCCGACCGAGTTCCGCCTGCTGCATTTCTTCATGACGCATCCGGAGCGCGTGCACAGCCGCACGCAATTGCTCGACCAGGTGTGGGGGGACCACGTGTTCGTCGAGGAGCGCACCGTCGACGTCCACATCAAGCGATTGCGCGCGGCCTTGAAACCGGCCGGCTGCGATGCGATGATCGAAACCGTGCGCGGCAGCGGCTACCGTCTCGCCAAGCACGCGTAACGTACTCGGGCGTGCTGTGTGCCGCGGCATGCCGTTCATTCTTTCGGACGCTGAATCATGAACATCATCTGGGCGCGCTTTCTGGTGTCGCTCGTGCTGCTCGTGCTGATCGGCGTATTGGTCGGCGTGTTCGCCGGCCCGACCGCGGGCCTCGTGTTCGTGGTCGTGATGCTGGTCGCGCAGGGCTTTTTCAGCACCTTCCATACGCAGCGTCTGTGGCGGCTGCTCGATGCGCCGGTCTACGGAGAAGTGCCGAGCGCGCCGGGCATCTGGGGCGAGATCTACTACCGGCTGCACAAGCTCGCGAAGCAATGGCATGCGCAGGTTCGGCAGGTCGAACAGCAGCACTCGCGCTTCATCCAGGCGATCCAGGCGTCGCCGAACGGCGTCGCGATGCTCGACGACCACGACCAGATTGAGTGGTGCAACGCGATCGCCGAAGTCCATTTCGGCCTCGATGCGAAGCGTGACCTGCGCCAGCACATCACGAACCTCGTGCGTCATCCCGATTTCGTCCGCTACCTGAATGCGCAGCACTACGAGGACACGCTGCTGATGCGCGGCATGGGCGATTCGCGGCAGAACGTGCTGGCCGTGCAGGTGTTTCCGTACGGCGAGAACCGCAAGCTGCTGCTCACGCAGGACATCACCGAGCTCGAGCGCACCGACGCGATGCGGCGCGACTTCGTCGCGAACGTGTCGCACGAGCTGAAGACGCCGCTTACCGTGCTGTCGGGCTTTCTGGAGACGATGCGCGAGCTGCCGCTGAACGAGGAGGATCGCGCGCGCTATCTCGACATGATGGAGCAGCAGGCGTCGCGGATGCGGCACATCGTGACCGACTTGCTGGTGCTCGCGAAGCTCGAAGGCGAGAGCAAGCCGCCGGTCGATCGCGCGATCGACATGCGGGCGGTGTTCGACCATCTGAAGGAAGATGCGAACACGCTGTCGAACGGGCATCACGACATCACGTTCTCGATCGACGAGACGCTCGGGGTCACCGGTGCGCAGACGGAGCTGTTCAGCGCGTTCGCGAATCTCGTCACGAACGCGATCCGCTATACGCCGGACGGGGGCAAGATCGCCGTGTCGTGGCGGCGCGACGGCGCGCAGGGCGTGTTTTCCGTCACGGACAGCGGCTTCGGGATCCCGGCCGCCGACCTGCCGCGGCTCACCGAGCGCTTCTACCGGGTCGATCGCAGCCGTTCGCGCGACACGGGCGGCACGGGCCTCGGGCTCGCGATCGTCAAGCACGTGCTGCAGCGGCACGACGCGCATCTGTACGTGCAGAGCGAGGAAGGGCGCGGCAGTACGTTCACCGCGCGGTTCCCGGGCTCGCGCGTCATCGCGATCCGGCCGGCCGCTTACGAAGCATGATCGCGTAGCGGCCCGGCGTTGAAAAAAGCAGCCCGCGGGCTGCTTTTTTCATTCCGACGCGACGCGCGACCCGCATCGCGCCGGCGGCTCACGAACAGAACTTCGCGAGCAATCCGAGCTGCGCGTTGCGGATCGTCTTGCCGGTGCGGCGGCGGCGATAGTGACCGTCGCTGTGCATCTGCCAGGCCGACTGGTTGTCGCCGAGGCACACCGACAGCCCTTCGGCGATCACGCGACGCTTCAGCCTGCGATCGCGGATCGGGAACGCGACTTCGACGCGGCGGAACAGGTTGCGGTCCATCCAGTCGGCGCTCGACAGATAGACGTCCTCGGCGCCGCCCGCGTGGAAATAGTAGATGCGGTGGTGCTCGAGGAAGCGGCCGACGATCGAGCGCACCGTGATGTTTTCCGACAGCCCCGGCACACCAGGCTTCAGCGCGCAGACGCCGCGCACGATCAGGTCGACCTTGACGCCGGCCTGCGACGCTTCGTACAGCGCGGCGATCACCGACGGCTCCAGTAGCGCGTTCATTTTCGCGACGATCCGCGCGCGCTTGCCGGCCTGCGCATTGTCGATCTCCGCGCGGATCGAATCGATGATGCGCGGATGCAGCGTAAACGGCGACTGCCACAGTTCGTGCAGCGTCAGTTCGCCGCCGATCCCGGTCAGTTGCTGGAATACGTGATGAACGTCCTCGCAGATCTTCTGGTCGGCCGTCATCAGCCCGAAGTCGGTGTACAGGCGTGCGGTGCGCGGATGGTAGTTGCCGGTGCCGAGGTGCACGTAGCGGCGCAGCGATGCCTTGCCGCCCTCGACGACGCGGCGCACGATCAGCATCATCTTCGCGTGGCACTTGTGACCGACCACGCCGTATACGACGTGCGCGCCGACGGCTTCGAGCTGCGATGCCCAGTTGATGTTGGTTTCCTCGTCGAAGCGCGCGAGCAGCTCGACGACGACGGTCACTTCCTTGCCGTTGCGCGCGGCTTCCATCAGCGCGTCCATCAGCGGCGAGTCGGTACCGGTGCGGTAGATCGTCTGCTTGATCGCGACGACGCTCGGGTCTCTCGCGGCCTGCTGCAGCAGTTCGAGCACGGGCTGGAAGCTCTCGTACGGGTGGTGCAGCAGGATGTCGCCGGCGTCGATCGCGTCGAACATCGTCGGCGCGTTGGCGATTGCCGCGGGGGTCGACGCGGTGAACGGCGTGAACTTCAGGTCGGGACGATCGACGAGGTCGGGAATCTGCATCAGGCGCACGAGATTCACGGATCCCGCCACGCGATAGCAGTCCTTGTCGCCGAGCTCGCTTTCGTCGAGCAGGCGCCGCACGATGTGCGCCGGCGTGTCGGCCGACACTTCGAGGCGCACCGCATTGCCGAGGTGGCGTGCGGGCAATTCGCCCTGCAACGCGACACGCAGGTTCGTGATTTCGTCTTCGTCGACGAACAGCTCGCTGTTGCGCGTGATGCGGAACTGATTGCAGCTCTTCACGACGAGTTGCGGGAAGAGTTCGCCGACGAAGCGCTGCATGAACGAGCTCAGCAGCACGAAGCCGTGCTCGAAACCCGACAGCGCGTGCGGCATGCGCACGACGCGCGGCAGCGCGCGCGGCGCCTGCACGATGCCCATCACGGCCTGGCGGCCGAACGCGTCGCGGCCTTCGAGCTCGACGACGAAGTTCAGGCTCTTGTTCAGCACGCGCGGGAACGGGTGGGCCGGATCGAGGCCGATCGGCGTCAGCACGGGCAGCAGTTCGTCGAGGAAGTAGCGCCGCGCCCATTCGAGCTGCTCGTCGTTCCACGTGTCGCTCGCGTGGAAGTAGATGCCTTCCTGTTCGAGCGCTGGCAGCACGGTTTCGTGCAGCATCGTGTACTGTCGATGGACGAGCCGCTGGGCGCGCTCGACGACGAGATCGTAAGCGTGCTGCAACGACATGCCGTCGGGCGTCAGCGCGCCGGGGTTGTCGCGAATCTGCTCCTGCAGGCCGGCCATCCGGACTTCGAAGAATTCGTCGAGATTGCTGCTGGTGATGCAGATGAAACGCAGGCGCTCGAGCAACGGGACATGCGGGTCGGCCGCCTGGGCCAGCACGCGCTCGTTGAAACCGAGGATGCCGAGTTCACGATTGAGAAGCGGGTAACGGACGGACATCGGCAGGGTAGAGGGTAATTCAGGCGATGATTCGAACAGACGCTCGGAAACTCTCACGGTACGATGACGTGCTGATGACAATAATGCCTTTATATCCGGAAATTCTACGCCGTAACCCTTTCGTCGCATAAATGTTTCGGCTATATGGAATCGAGCGGCGTGCATGCCCGTCAAGCGTGGCAACGGCAAGCGTTCCACGCTTAAAATGTCGCCTTTGATTGACCGCCCTCGGTTGCCGGAACGGCTGCCGCGGAAGAACGCGCACGGAGCCCCTTCTGATGGTTACAACTCCCCACTTGCTGGCTGCCGTGGATCTCGGCTCGAACAGCTTCCGGCTGATCGTCGGGCGCGTCGAGGAAACGCCGGCCGGCAGCCAGATCTACCCCGTCGATGCGCTGCGCGAGCCGGTTCGGCTGGCCGCGGGGCTGTCGAGCGACAAGATGCTCGACCGCGCGTCGCAGGAGCGTGGCTGGGAGGCGCTTAAGCGGTTCGGCGAGCGCCTGCGCGATTTCCATCCCGACCATGTGCGCGCGGTGGCGACCAACACGCTGCGCGTCGCGAAGAACGCCGCCGAATTTCTCGGCGAGGCCGAGGCGGCGCTCGGTTTCCCGATCGAAGTGATCGCGGGCCGCGAAGAAGCGCGCCTCATCTATGCGGGCGCCGCGCACTCGGTGCCGGCGAGCGCCGGCAAGCGGCTCGTCGTCGATATCGGCGGCGGCTCGACCGAATTCATCATCGGCTCGCACTACACGCCGATCGTGATGGAAAGCCTCTATATCGGCTGCGTGAGCCATAGCCGCACGTTCTTCCCGGCCGGCAACGTCGACGAATACACGATGCGGCAGGCCGAGCTCGCGGCCAAGCGCGAGATCCAGATCATTTCGAGCGAGTACAAGAAGGCCGGCTGGGACCAGGCGATCGGCTCGTCCGGCACCGCGCGCGCGCTCGCGGAGCTCGTCGAGGCGAACGGCTTCAACGATCCGGGTATCACGCACGGCATTTCGCGCGGCGGCCTCGAGCGGCTCAAGCGTGCGCTGATCAAGGCGGAGAACGTCAACCGGCTGAAGCTGATCGCGCTGAAGCCCGACCGCGTGCCGGTGCTCGCGGGCGGCCTCGCGATCATGCTGGCGGTGTTCGAGGAACTGGGTGTCGACTACGTCGATACGACCGACGGCGCGCTGCGCCTCGGCGTGCTGTACGACCTGCTGGGCCGGACGCAGCACGAGGACATGCGGGCGGTGACCGTCGAGGGTTTCACGCGCCGCTACGGCGTCGATCGCGCGCAGGCCGAGCGGATCGGTGCGCTCGCCGTGCGTTTCTACGACGAGCTCGAGGAAGGTGACGAGGAAGCGCGCGAGGAAGGGCGGATGTTCCTCGGCTGGGCGGCCGCGTTGCACGAAATCGGCCTGTCGATTTCGCACAGCGCGTATCACAAGCATTCGGCCTATATCGCGAGCAATGCGGACATGCCGGGTTTTTCGCGTACCGACCAGGCGCGGCTCGCGGCGCTCGTGCTCGGCCATGCAGGCAAGCTCGGCAAGCTGTCGCAGGCGCGCGAGGTCGAGTGGCCGCTGCTGTTCTGTCTGCGGCTCGCGGCGCTGCTGTGCCGGCGCCGGACCGATGCGGGGCTGCCCGACATCTCGGTTTCGCAGATGAAGAAGGGCGGGTACGAGGTGCGTTTGCCGAACGCATGGGTCGAGCAGAACCCGTTGACCGACTATAGCCTCAGCCAGGAGGCGGCGGAGTGGGAGAAGGTCGGTATTCCGTATCGGGTGGTGTATACCGGCGCGTGAGGGGGCGATAGCGGGCCTCGGAAGGCGCTCGAGGCCCGGTGGTCGTGGGTGATCCGCGGCGGCGCTCGTCAGGCGCGCGGGCGGGGTCGTGCTGCCGATTTGCTCAATCCGACGAGCAGACGATCGCTGTCAGGAACGGGAACGCCTGCTTGACGGTTGCGTCGCTGCCGGCCTTGCGTACGGCTTCCTCCACGGAACCCTTCGTGCCGCGTACGACGACGCCGTAGGCCCAGTCGCCGATCGGCGTGCCGTCGCCCGGACGGAAGATCGGGTCGTTCGCCTGATAGCCGAGCACGACATAGACGCCGAAGCCGTACGCCGTCAGCGGGTGGTTCGTGCGGAATGCATTGACCGAATTCGACTCGACGTGCATCGGCTCCGACTGGATGTCGCCGGCGGCGAGCAGCGGCGCGACGAACTTGTGCCCGGTCGAATGGCAGTCGAGCGCGTCGTCGAGCGCTTTCGCCGACGCAGTGCCGGCGGTGGTCGCAAGCACGAGTAGCGACGCACACAGGGAGGTTTCCAGAATGTTGTTTTTCATGCGCGGTTGCGGGTTGTTCACACGTATTATCGCGTGTTCCAGCAAGTTCCGTGCGCGGGCCTGGGTGGGGAGGCGCGGGCGCGTCGATGCGGCGGGTGGTCCGTGCCGGGCCGTACTGCCGCGGACACGGAAAACGGGTGTGCGATTCGAGGGCCAGGAAAAAAGCGCCCGTAAACGTAAATGGGGCTACAGCCGAAACCCCTTGATTCCTTGGTCGGAGCGAAAGGGTTCGAACCTGTGGCTCTCTGATTCCGAGTCGAACGATGAGCGATAGCGAGAAAAAGCAGCGGGCGGGCAAGGACGCTAGTTGTCGCCCCGCCAGTGCAGCCACGGGCCGTTTATCGGTAGCGGCGAGCGGCGACCGAGTCGCATTGCGGGTCAAGCGCCACGGCATCGATCGGTGTCCGGTGCGCGTGTCCCAAGATAATCGGACGCGCCCATATTCGCGCCTTCGCGTACAGGGCGTGGCGTGCCGCGACGGATACGATTGGCATATTCCGCGATGAGCAATTACTGAATTCCCCGCCCTACGTTATTGCTGATGCTCAAGCGCGACTCAGAGAATTTCTCACTAACGATTTACTGTCGCCGATTGCGTCTAAACGCGAGCCCCCGCATCACTAGCATCTGTCCGGTGCGGCCGCCGGAATCATGATTGCACGGACACTCGACTACACCGCGATTTGGAAATGTATATGAAAGGAAATTGTGTTGAATGAGTAATAAATGGCGGCGCTACGCGCATTAAGCCTGGCCTCTCGCAGACGAGTGTATGAATTTTTGTCAGATCATATTGTTTTCACGGTCAAGATACATTCTCAAGGCCTGTCGGTATCGCTAAAATTGCGGCGACATAACGGGAAGCCGTTCCTGTGAGAGCGCAGGCCATTGGGGCTTGCAAAAAACAACAAGATGGATAACGCATGAACATGACCGAAGTGGCTCAGGCAATTCGTGGCGGCCTGATCCAGCAAGATCGCCTGCTCAAGACGAGCATCCCATCGCTGCCGGAGAATGCGCTTGTCCCGCGTCGGGCGGTGACTTACTCCGAGCTTGGCCGTGACTTCGGTGTCACGCTCGACATGGTATCCACAGCAGGTGATATTGAGCTCAAAACGTTGATTGCTCAGCCGATGACCCTTTGGTTGCAGCAAGCGAACAAGTCTTATTTACCGATCAACGGATACATTCATACAGCTCGCAGACTCGGTGCTGACGGAAGCCTTTCAAGCTATCAGTTGGCCTTCGCTTCATGGATGCATTTCCTAAAGTTCCGCAGCGATATGCGGTACTGGCAGGACCAGAGCGTTGACGCCATCCTCACCGATGTATTCAATGCGCATCCACAAGCGCGGGGACAATTCGAATTCGCCTTGCTGAAGACGTTACCCTCGCGCTCGTACTGCCGTCAGAGTGAAACCGATTGGAATTTTGTCCATCGATTGATGGAAGAAGAAGGCTTGTTCGGTTTTTGGCGCCAGGACAACGAGGGGAAGTCACACAGGCTCATCGTAACCGATGACATTTACTCGCTTGATGAGGTATCTCCCAATCCAGTCGAGTTCTCCAAATCGGGCGCGACTGGCGAAACGGATGCTTTTACGCGATGGGCAGGCTCGCGGACGTTGCAGAGTACCGTACATACGACGCGTACGTTTGACTACAAGGCACCATCGTCTATTGCCAACCCGAAAGGTACGATGCTGCCGACGATGGCCGGTCAGGGAAATTTGCCGGAACAGACGGAAGTCTACGAATATACCGGCGCCTACACGTATCTGAACCGGGATCGCGGTGAACATCTCTCGAAGATTCATCTAGAGGAATGGGAATCGAGAGCGAAGAGATTTCTTGGTATGGGGGGCGTTCGGGCCATTGATGCCGGCCGCCGTTTCGTACTGACTGGCCATCCTGAGCACGATCGTGATCAAGCCGGGCACCGAGAATTCGCATCGATCAAAGTGCGTCGGTACGTCGAAAACAATCTGCCGCTATCGAATCACGAAGCGAGCTTTCCATATAGCTTGCAGAGCGAACTAGCACAGGCAAAGTTTGAGCAATCGGGTGAGATCGTCACTCATGAAGATGGCTCGGCCGGTTTTTATCTGGTCGAAGTCGAGGCGCAGCGTGTCACAGTTCCGTATCGGAGTCCCTTCGAACACAAGAAGCCGACGATGGAGTTGGAGACGGCAATCGTCGTCGGGCCGCAGGGCGAAGAGGTGTATACGGACGCATTGAACCGCGTCAAAGTCATGTTCGTGTGGGACCGCCAAAGTTCGGGGGGCGCGAATGCCTCGTGCTGGGTGAGAGTCGCACAATCGGATACGGGCGGTGGTTACGGGAGCGTACACGTTCCGAGAGTCGGAGAGGAAGTGCTGGTTGGCTATGTCGGAGGTGACTGTGACAGACCCATCGTGCTGCATCGCGTTTACAACGGGAGCGTTCAGCCGCAATGGCACAGCAATGGCATCCTGTCGGGCTACCGATCGAAAGAGTATGCAGGTGCTGGCTACAACGAGATGGTCTTGGACGACGCTACTGCGCAGAATCGTGTTCGGCTGTTCAGCAGCAGTTCGAACACGCTTCTCCACCTCGGCTATCTCATCGATCAGGATGGTAACACCCGCGGCCCCTATCTCGGCAGCGGTTTCGATTTGAAATCGGACGCTCACGGCGCAATTCGTGCGGCGCAGGGGCTTTTCGTCTCAAGCTACGACGCATCGGTCAAACAGCCCATGGATGCGCGTCACGCGACCAGCCAGCTCGTCAATGCGGAAAGCGTTGTCCAGTCGCTTTCTGATGCAAGTGCAGGGCATCGCGCTGAGAGTCTCAGCGCAGGCTATGATGCGTTGCGTGCATTTACCGACGCGACGCAGGCAAGTGTTGCCGGCACTTCTACCGGAGGTCGCACCGCCGGTGGCGGTACCGGCAGTGCGAACGGTTTCAAGGCCCCGATCATGTTGTTCGCGAGCCCGGCCGGTATCGCGACATCAACGCAACAGTCGACGCAGATCACGGCTGACCAGCATGTAAATATCGTCAGCGGTGAAAGCACGCATCTGGCTGCAGGGAAATCATTGATCGCAAGCGTGGCCGAAAAAGTCAGCCTATTCGTTAAGAATGCGGGGATGAAGCTATTCGCAGCAAAGGGTAAGGTAGAAATCCAGGCGCAGTCGGATAATGTCGAAATAATCGCCGATCAGGTTCTGAAACTGATCAGCGCAAAGCGTCGGATCGAGATCACCGCCGCCGAGGAAATCCTGCTCAACGCGCGCGGTAGCTATATCCGAATCAGCGGTGCAGGAATCGAGCATGGTACGCCCGCGCAATGGACCGCCTATGCAGGCAACCATGCGCTGCCGGGCCCGAAGTCGCTACCTGTCGTCGTACCCGGTTTTGACATGCCCAAAGCATTCAGCAACCGACTCGATGTCTATGATATCTACTGGCAGAGAGAATTCGGCGAGGTCGAATATACGGCGCGACGGGAGAATGGTGAGGTGGTCGCTCAGGGTACTCTCGATGAGCATGGTCGCACGCCACGCTTGACGACCGACCAACCCGAGACCCTCCAGGTACTCGTCGGCACTCAAGGGTCCTGGCTAGTCGAATCGGTAGCCCCATCGTCCAGCGATTCCGGCGAAGCTACTCCAGACGATCCGGACCATTACGTCAATCACAGCGCCTGAACGCCATTCGAGCCAATCCGGAAAATTCATGACCGCCCCGAATACCAACACTGATCCTCTGTCCGCCGTAACGGTCTATTTCAAGGATCACTTTGGCCGACCGATCCAGGATTTGAAAATCGAGATCAAGGGTATGGAAGACCGCGCGAATCAGGTCTATCACGCCGCATCGACAAATGCGGAGGGTGCCATCCGGTTCTCGGTTCAAATGGGCACTGCGCTATCTGTGCATGTGAAGCGTTGGACTAGCGATACGATGAAGGAAGTCGCGCGTTTGAACGCGTCTCTGTCCCAGGCCTACTTCAATCTGACCAGTCCGAAGACCAAGCATGAGTTGCCGACCAAAGTCGACGATACGGCGAAAGGCAATTACTGGCGCGGCACTTACGTTGTCAAGTCGCACGACAATCTGACGACAATCGCGAAGAAATATCATACGAGCGTTGATTTGCTCAAGCGGGTGAACGGACTGAAATCAGACCTCATCGTCGTAGGCCAAAAATTGAAGGTCCCCCCGGCCGAGACTCGGAAATCGGATGAGCCGACGCCAAAGAAACCAAATCCACCGGGTAGCCCACCGCAGAACGATCATCCGAACAACGATAGCGGAGCGCCGACTTCGGTACCTCGTCAGGGCGCTGCACCTATAATTTTTCCGATACAAACCCGCCCGCTAAATGACGAGGGTGGCGTATACGGAACGACGTCGTCGGACTATACATGGACCAAACCTTTACATGGCGGTGGTCATGATCAAGCAAGATTTGGTGCGAATCGCGCTGGCGGTCGGAAGCATGCGGCCCGCGACCTTTACGTGCAGGCACACACTCCGATCGTAGCGATTGCACCGGGTGTTGTTATCAAATGCGAATTTTTCTATTGCCAAACTTGGCAAATCAGTATTCATCACAAGACCTCTGATGGCCGAGAGTTTATCGCTTTGTACGGCGAAGTCGATCCATCGTCCACAAAGGTGAAAATCGGAGACACAGTAAGCCAGGGGCAAGTTCTTGCTAACAGCGGAGTGCTGTTGAAGGGCAACGGTACCCCGCTGCATGTCGTCGGAAGCGAAAATGTGTCGATGCTCCATTTCGAGACGTATTCGGGCGCTCTCGGATTCGATCCCCACTCGAAACTGAACGGATCATCGTTGGCCGCTCCGTTCCAGCGTCGCAGCGACTTGATCGATTCGCTTGCGATTCTGCAGGAGGGCTACAAGGCGACATTTCTCGATGCCCCTCCGCTCAAGCCTACTGGTCAACGGATCCCGATAGCGCAATTGAAAATTTCGGATCAAGGCAAGGCATTTATCAAGGGGTGGGAGGGTGTGCACTATGACACTGCGAAGGCAAATACTTACTATTACAACGACAGTAAGGGCTACTGCACGGTTGGCTGGGGTCACCTGATTGCCGAAAGCAGTTGTGCGGCGAACGGGTACATTGCAATGTCGAGCAAGATAACCGTTGCTGAGGCTCAGACACTTTTTGACAACGATGTCGCGGTGATCGAAGGTCGTGTCAAGAATGCGATCAGTGTACCCCTCTACCAGCACGAGTACGATGCACTGGTCTCGCTCGCCTTTAACATGGGCAGTCTGAGCAAAGCGCCAAGTCTGTGTCGTAAACTGAACAACGGTGACTACACTGGAGCACCTGTCGAATTCCTGGATATCGAAAACAAGACGCGCCGCGAACGAGAGCACGACATGTTTTGCCTTGGCACTTACAATTCAAACCATTAAACGAACGATTTCTTTTTTTATGAAGAAAATCACACTGAGCTTAATCCTCCTGATGTCGGTGGTCTTTGGGCCGGCGCATGCATCGGCCGAGGAAATATATCGAATGATAGGTGCAGCGCAGTTCGAACAAGGACATGACACACACCAGTTGCCCTTTCCGGTCAATCCCCAGACCGCAGCTTTTCTCACTTTCGATGACAGTGCGTTTGCACTTCATTACACCGGGCACAGTTGCAACGTAAAGATCGACAAGAAAATGAACTTCTATGTCGACCCGGTCATCTCTCACTCGTTCGGTTCCAGAGACAAATTCAATGCCTTTCTGAGCGCGAAGTTCCATGCGAAAGGCGCGGCGCTGACTGATACCTATATTCTGGGTGATGTCGACGCACCGCTCTGCTCGGGCCTCCGATCCGCGATGATCTATCGATCGC
Source organism: Burkholderia anthinoferrum (assembly GCF_002925705.1). NCBI lineage: Bacteria > Pseudomonadati > Pseudomonadota > Betaproteobacteria > Burkholderiales > Burkholderiaceae > Burkholderia > Burkholderia anthinoferrum. The sequence continues at coordinate 103,386 of NZ_LFZP01000037.1, read as the reverse complement.
AGGACGAGATGGTGTTGCTCGACGGTTCTTGGGCGTACGCCTTCGCGCGTCAGACCCATGCGCCAGCAAATGCGGAGCAAAGTTTCGACTGCAGTAAAGCCGCAACGAATGTCGAACACCTTATATGCAAGAATCCAGATCTGATTAAACTCGATGCGACCGTCAATCGTGGCTACGTTGCGATGATGCTGACCAATTCGAAAGAAATTTCATACCAAGATCCAGTGAGACTGAATCAAATCAACTGGATCAGGACAGTACGGAATTCCTGTAGTGATAACGCTTGTTTGATGAAAGCATATAACGGCCGCATAGCCTACATCAAAGGTAGGATAGCAAACGCCTACCCGTCTTATCCCGACGAGGAATCCAATCAAGAAGGTGATTGATGCACGCGCACCTCTGTCCAGACAACACGCAGAAACTCGTTCTCAACTTTGTTGAGGTGCAAAATGGCACTAGCTATCATCGTGGTCGGAGATATGACATCGCATGGGGGGCGCGTGATCAGCGGCTCGGATATCCATACGATTGGAGGTAAGGCGATTGCTCGTCTGCATGATCTCGTTGACTGCCCAGAGAAATATCCCGATGGCAAATCGCACGGCATTAACAAGATCATTGAAGCACATCCAACATTGACAATTGGCGGCGAGCGTGTGGCGCTACATGGCCACCACACCGAATGCGGTTGCATGTTGATTGGCAGCACCGCTACGCAGGTCGGAGACTAGTGTCACCTCGGTGATCGACTTAGCTCGGATTTACATGCCGGATTGTGGACCGTGAGCAGGCGTGCGAGCCCGATCCGGTGTGGCGTCCGGTCTGCAGTAAGCGAGTCTCCAGCACCGTCTCGACGGCCTGACCAGAAATTGCCAAAGTAGTCCCCACCACTTCAAGTAGCGGGGACTACTTTGACAACAGAAGCACCAAAGAGGATTGGCCGCAAAGGCATCCCGAATCACCCGCTCGAATTCCGGCGCGAGATGGCCAGGCTGGCATGCGAGCCCGGCGTGTCGGTCGCGCGCCTGGCAATGGAGCACGGCCTGAATGCGAATCTGGTCCGAGAAGGCGTGGAACTGGATCGCTCGTTGCTGGCGAAATGGGTGGGGCACAGTGCCAAGCTACTGCAACCGCTGGTCGATGCGCTGCGCCTGCATGTAATGGCAGCCACGAAGCTGCACGCCGACGATACGCCCGTTCCGGTGCTCGCGCCGGGCAATGGCAAGACGAAAACCGGGCGGCTGTGGGTCTATGTGCGCGATGACCGATACTCGGGCGACAAGGCGCCACCGGCAGTCTGGTTCGCCTACACCCCTGATCGCAAAGGCGAGCATCCGCAACAGCATCTGGCCAAGTTCAAGGGGACGCTGCAGGCCGATGCCTATGGCGGCTATCAGAAGATCTACGAGACCGGCAAGGTACTTGAGGCGGCTTGCTGGGCGCATGCCCGGCGCAAGTTCTACGATCTGTACGCGGCGCGGCCCAACGCGCTGAACAAGGAAGCGCTGGAACGCATCGGCGCGCTCTACGAGGTCGAAGAAGCGATCCGGGGCAAACTGCCAGACGAGCGGCAAGCGCACCGGCAGACGAACGCCAAACCATTACTCGAACAGTTCCATGTGTGGCTAAACGCCGCGCTGGCAACACTCTCGCGCAAATCGGACACGAGTCAGGCCATCCTCTATGTCCTGAACCGGTGGGAAGCATTGACTCGCTACTGTGACGACGGACAATTGGAAATCGACAATCTGCCGGTCGAACGGGCACTGCGCGGCGTTGCCCTGGGCCGACGAAACTACCTGTTCGCCGGCGCGGATTCCGGCGGCGAACGTGCGGCCGCGATTTACAGCCTGATCGGCACGGCCAAGCTCAATGGTATCGATCCCGAGGCGTACCTGCGTCATGTCCTGGCGCGCATCGCCGCTCACCCGATCAACCGAATCGACGAACTGCTGCCCTGGACGGTGACCCCTCCCACGCCGTGAAGGGATAATGCCACTGATGCCCAGACCTCGGAGATCAGATGGCCAAGTCGTTCCAGCGCTATACCTTGCACGTGCAATTACTGTATATCCAACCGCCTATCTGGCGCCGGATCACAGTCGAAGGACCCGACTCGCTGCGCAAGTTACACCACATTCTGCAAGCAGCCTTCGGATGGGAAAGCACACACATGCACGACTTCCTGATCGACGGCAAAACCTACGCCATGTTCGATGTCGATGCGGCACTAGAGTTCATGGATCGATCGAAGACATTCGACGACCGGAAAACCAAACTGAACAAAGTCCTGCGACCTGACTCGCGCATTCTCTACCGCTATGACTTCGGAGACGGCTGGGATCACCAGATCGTGGTCGAAAGCGTTGAGACGATTGCAGACGAGTCGTGGGGCGAGTCCAGGGTGATCGATGGTGCTCGCGCTTGCCCACCGGAAGACGTCGGCGGTGCGCCAGGGTATGAAACGTTCCTGACCACGTTGCGCGACAGTCCTGACAGCGAAGAAGCGGATAACTATCGTCAATGGGTCGGCCCAGGATTCGACCCGGAGCTATTCGATTTGCGTGCTGCCAACGCCGCGTTGATGCGACTCGCGACCAATCGATGGGGTAATCGATAACTCCGTCACGACGGTGCTGGTGACGCGCTTACCAGAAGATTGGCAAAGGTTAAAGATTTCTCTCCAATTTCTCAAGATAGATATATTGTTGCGATCATGAAATACAAAAGAAATTGTCTTGATGACGTGAAAAATGCTGATTTGGAGCGAGCAATCTTCACGCATCATGCTAATAACGAGTGGGCCAGCCTGCCAGGCGATCAGTATGGTCAAGGCGGCGTCAACATCAAATCAGTGAAGGAGCATTTTGAAAAATATGTGGCGGACGAGCTAGCGGGAAATAGTGATCTTGCAGTTCCTGTTGGTGGTCTTGATGATTTGATTAAATAAAAAACGAACAATGAAGAGCGATATTTTACTGAAATTTGCCATTGTAGTTGCAGCAATGAGCCATGCCTTGTGCTGGGGGCAGGATGTCGATTTCGCAAATCATCCTTCCACTCTTTATCGAGGTGCCCTCCATATACCGAAGTATTACAAAAAAACCGATTCCGGCTGGCGGGATGATGATGGCAAGCTAGTGGGGCCTCCAGTAATAAATTTCGCGGGAAAATATCACATCGGGGTCCATAGTTGCGGCATGGAGTGTCGTTACTACACTTTATCAGACCTTTCGACGGGAAGGGATTTAAACTCCCTGGATATGTTTTCGTCAAACGGCAAAGCGCCGAACAAAACCCAGGATGGCAGATCATATATCGCCGAATTGCTAAGCAAGGCAGAGAGTAAGATGCTTGTCGCAAAATACTATATCGACGCATCAAACGGAAAGCCTACCGAGTGCCGGCAGCGGAAATTCATTGTCGACGACAATATTAAGATAGTCGCCATCCCAAATTCATTCTCCTCTTGCAAAACAGAAAATTAGAGTCATTTATTCGTCACGACGAAATATCATGATAAATTTAATCCGCCTTCACGATGACACTGATCACGAAGGCAAGGTCATTACAGCCTCTTCGACAATGTCTTTTGACGGCCGTTACGTCGCGCGAAAAGGCGACTATGTGTCGTGCCCTCGGCATCCTGACGTATCACCCAACGTCATCGAAGAGGGTGGCGGATCGATGATGGATGACGGCCTTCCAATCGCGCGTCACGGTCATCGCGCCACGTGTGGCTGCCATCTGATATCGAGTCTCGTATGACCGCTACTGAACAAGGCACGGATCATTGGAGGTATCTCCGGGATGTGCGCGAACTAGGTAGCGCCGGGCGAGGATCCGGGCCAGAGCGATCAAGATCGACAGTTTTCGGGATCTGTACCACTGGACGCCGTGGAAGCCGCAGATCCGTCAGGACTACGACGTGCCGATCGTCGGCTACGTAGACGACCAGTTCAAGCCGCTGATCGCCAACTTCGGCTTCCTGCCGCGCGCGATCCAGAAGGAGCGGATTGAAGCGGCCAGGGCGGCCGGCAAGACGCCAGGCGTCATGCGCACCGTGATGAACGTGCGGGACGACAACGTGGGGAAGTCGCGGCTATTCGCTCCAGCGTGGCGAGCCGGGGGCCGTTGTTTAATCCCAGCCAAATACGTCGGCGAGCCGTCGTATCCGCAGGCATGTCAAGACGAGGATGGCGAAGGGGCGCTCGGGCCATGCGTGTGGCGGCACATCGGCATGATCTGCGGTCAGTATCTTTGGCGTCGCAGCCCCGGACTGCACTCTGGTGGCAATCGGAGTTTCCGGCCCCATAAACGCTGGAATCGCATCGAAAACTTGGCTGGATCGTTCCGAGAGGAGGAGAGCAGGGAGGAAATTGGCCGGGCCGAAATGGATCAATGTAGATTGACCTAGGCTGGATCGGGTTACCTAGCGTGGACCGAGTAAAGAAAAAGGGGTTAGCATCAGCTAACCCCTTGATTCCCTTGGTCGGAGCGAAAGGATTCGAACCTTCGACCCTCTGATCCCAAATCAGATGCGCTACCAGGCTGCGCTACGCTCCGACGAGCCAGAGATAATAACGTTGAACGACCTATTCGGTCAATCACGATATGCGGGTAAATGCCGCGGCGGCGAATCTGCCACGATTTGCGACAATTCCCTTGATGATCGGCCGCCCCTCACGCATTCGCGCGCGGCCGCCTGCCGATGCAAGGAGAACATCATGATGAACCTGATCCTGTGGCGCCACGCCGAAGCCGAAGACTACGCGACGAGCGATCTCGCGCGCCAGTTGACCGTGCGCGGCCGCAAGGACGCGCAGGCGATGGCCAAATGGCTGCGCGGCCGCCTCGAGACGAATACCGTGATTCTCGCGAGCCCGGCGGCGCGCACCGTGCAGACCGTCGAGGCGCTGACCGACCAGTACCGGACCGTCGACGCGCTCGCGCCGGGCGGCAGCGTCGACGACGTGCTCACGGCGGCCGGCTGGCCGGAAGGCATCGCGCCGACGGTCGTGATCGTCGGCCACCAGCCGACGCTCGGCAGCGTCGCCGCGCAGCTCGTCGCCGGCGGCGGCGACGGCTGGAGCGTCAGGAAGGGCGGAATCGTGTGGCTGGCGAGCCGCACGCGCGACGGCAGCCCGCAGGCCGTGCTGCGGGCGGTACTGACGCCCGAACTGGTGTAAAGCCCGACTGAGCAGGTTTGAAGGGATTGGTCATACGGTTTTGCAAGCTTTCTGCTAAAGTCAATTCGGCGACACGTCATTGAAAGGACACGGTCGTGCCACATAACGGTCACGGCCGGTTACTACATTGGCGGGCATGTCGTCCTATTCCTTACGATCAGGAAAGCCTAATGCGAGAACTGCCGACGCCTACGCTCCCTTTTGCCTCGCTGCCCCTGGACACGTCGCGGCGCCATCTGCCGCGCGCCAGTGAAACCGTCACATCGGAGTATCGCCTGCGCGCCGCATGGGCGCGTACGGAAGACGAATTGCGCGAAGCCCAGCGCCTTCGCTACAGCGTGTTCGCCGAAGAGATGGGCGCGCAGGTCAGCGGACCGTCCGGTCTCGACGTCGATCCGTTCGACGCGTATTGCGATCATCTGCTGGTCCGCGATCTCGACACGCTGAAAGTCGTCGGCACGTACCGCGTGCTGCCGCCGCACCAGGCGGCCCGTGTCGGCCGTTTGTACGCGGAAGGCGAATTCGACCTGTCGCGCCTCACGCATCTGCGCGGCAAGATGGTCGAGGTCGGCCGCTCGTGCGTGCACAGCGACTACCGGAGCGGCGCCGTTATCATGGCGCTGTGGGGCGGCCTGGGCGCGTACATGATGCAGAACGGCTACGAGACGATGCTCGGCTGCGCGAGCGTGTCGATGGCCGATGGCGGCCACTATGCGGCGAACCTGTACCAGTCGCTGTCGGCAGGCGCGCTGACGGCACCCGAGTATCGCGCGTTCCCGCACACGGCGTTGCCGGTCGACGAACTGCAGACGGGCACCGTCGTCGCGCCGCCGCCGCTGATCAAGGGTTATCTGCGTCTCGGCGCGAAGATCTGCGGCGCCCCGGCCTGGGATCCCGACTTCAACTGCGCGGATTTCCTGACGCTGTTCCGTCTGTCGGACATCAACGCGCGCTACGCCCGCCACTTCCTGGGCTGAACGGTCCGAATCGCGTCGCGCCGGTCAGGTGCGGCGCCCGCAAGCGAACGCCGTCGCACGCTAGCCGCGCGACGGCGTTCGTGTGTCCGGCCCATGCATGCATGTCCGGCCCTGATAATTTCCGCGGCACGCAACGATCGCCGTGCCGCAGAGCGGCACGTTCGCGACGGCCCGAGGCGGGACCGAGCGGCAGCGGCGCGCTCAGTGCTTGCGCCGCCAGTCGAGCAGGTGGTGTTCCGTCATCCAGTGATGGATCATCCCTTCGCCTCCGTGGCTGCGCTTGTATTCGCGCGACTCGAAGTACGACAAGGCAACCAGCACCATCAGACCGATGATCAGGCCGATCAGGCCCGCAATTTCCTCAGACGACATGGCAGCCTCCTTTCGACGGCACAGCGCCATGCGTACATAGTAGGACATGCGCGGCGCAACCCCGAAACCGGATTTCCGCTAGACTCGGCGCGGTTCCGGCGCGCGATGGGCGCGCCGTTTTCCGGAGCCCTCCCTGATGACCCGTTTCCTGCTGGCCGTGCTGGCCGCATCCCTCCTTGCCGCGTGCAGCAGCGATCCGCGCCAGGCGCGCCGTGGCCACCCGCCGGAAGACCCGGCCGACTATCACGGCGTCCCGACCGACATGACGCCGCCGTCGATGCTCGACGCGCCGTCACCGAAGCCGGTGCAGTAACGGCCGGCGGCCCCGCCGTCACGCACGGGCCGCGGAAGCGACCGGCGGGTCGGCGCCAATGCGCCGCACCAGCGCCGGCAGGTGGCGCGCGAGCGTCGCACCGCGCGCCGCCATGAACAACAGTAGCGCGAACCACAGGCCGTGATTGCCGAACGGGCCGACGGCGGCGAGCGTGGCCACGATGAAGATCGACAAGGACACGACCATCGCGCGCATCAGCGATTGCGTCTGCGTGGCCCCGATGAACACGCCGTCGAGCAGGAAGCCCCAGACCGACACGATCGGCGAGATCGCGGCCCACGGCAGGTAGCGCAGCGCGACGGCGCGGATCTCGGCCTGATCGGTCAGGCGCGCGACGATCCAGCCACCCGCCGCCCAGTAAACGAGCGCGAACAGCAGCGCGCCGAGTGCCGACCAGAACAGTGTGACGCGTACGGCTTGCCGAAATGCGCGGCGGTCGCGCGCGCCGGCCGCCGCGCCGACGAGCGCCTCGGCCGCATGCGCGAAGCCGTCGAGGCCATACGCCATGAACGTCTGGAAATTCAGCAGCAGCGCGTTCGCGGCGAGCGTCGCGTCGCCCTGTTTCGCGCCGAGATGCGCGAACCACCCGAAGGCGCCGAGCAGGCACAGCGTGCGCAGGAAGATGTCGCGGTTGAGCGCGATCAGCCGCTTGAGCGCGACGCGGTCGGCAAGCGCGCGCATCGCGAGCGGCGCAAGGCCGCTCGGCCGCAGCCGCCACAGCATCCACGCGCCGAGCGCGAAGCCGCATGCGTCCGCGGTGGCGGTCGCGGCGCCGATGCCGGCGATACCCCAGCCGAAACCGTACACGTAGAGCAGCACGGCGCCGATGTTCACCGCGTTGATGAACACCTGCGCGACGAGCGCGAGCCGCACGCGCTGCACGCCGAGCAGGTAGCCGAGCACCACGTAATTCGCGAGCGCGAACGGCGCGCTCCAGATCCGCGCGTGGCTGTATGCGAGCGCCGTCGTGCGGACGGCATCGCTGCCGCCGAGCGCGGACAGCGCGAACGACAGCAGCGGCACCTGCAGCGCCAGCACCGCGGCGCCGAGCGCGAACGCGACGATCAGCGCGCGCAGCAGGTTCAGGCGGATCCCGGCGGCGTCGCCGGCGCCATGCGCCTGCGCGACGAGCCCGGTCGTCCCCATCCGCAGGAAGCCGAAGCCCCAGAACACGAAATTGAAGAAGAGCCCGCCGAGCGCGACGCCGCCGAGATACTGCGCGCCGTCGAGGTGGCCGGCGACGGCCGTGTCGACGGCGCCGAGGATCGGCTGGGTCAGGTTCGCGACGACGATCGGGAACGCGAGTGCGAGGACGCGCCGATGCGTGACTGCGGCCGACGCGCTGCCGGCCCCGTGCGGTACCGCGGATCCGGACATGGCGGACGCGTCAGGCGCGTTCCTGCACGCACACCCACGGCGAGACGACGACCGCCCACAGCTCCGGATTGCGCGCGGCGTAGTCGGCAGCCGTTTCGGCCGGCATGCGCGCGACGAGGCCGGATGACAGCCAGCGCGTGACCTGTTCGGCATCGTCGTTGGCGACTGCTTCGGCGACGCTCACGAGATCGAGGTCGCGCGCGATCGACAGCAGCTTGCCCTGCGCGAAGAAGCGTTCGAGATCGCACCAGTCGATCTTGGCGGTTTCGCCGAGGAGTTTGGCGTAGAGCGGGCTGTGCGACGCGCCCGCGGCGGGGTGTTGATCAGAGGACATCGGTTTCTTGGAAAGACTGCGTGGCGCCACTATAAACCATCCGGTCGGGAGGGCCGAGCGCGGGCGGGCGGCTCATGCGTCGCGCAGCGCGCGGCGCACGATCTTGCCGGTCGCGGTCATCGGCAGGCTGTCGACGAACGCGATCGCGCGCGGATACTCGTGCGCGGCGAGCCGCGTGCGCACATGTGCCTGCAGCGCGCTCACGAGGGCGTCGTCGCCGACGTGGCCGGGGTTCAGCACGACGAACGCCTTGACGATCTCGGTACGCGTCGCGTCGGGCACGCCGACGACGGCCGCCATCCGCACCGCCGGATGCGTGAGCAGGCAGTCCTCGATCGGCCCCGGGCCGATCCGGTAACCGGCGCTCGTGATCACGTCGTCGTCGCGGCCAACGAAGCGCACGAAACCGTCGGCGTCGATGGTGCCCGTATCGCCGGTGAGCAGGTAGTCGCCCGCGAACTTGTCGCGCGTCGCGGCGGGGTTGCGCCAGTATTCGAGAAACATCACCGGGTCGGGGCGGCGCACCGCGATGCGGCCCTCGACACCCGGCGGCAGCGGCGTGCCGTCCGCATCGACGATCGCGACCGTGTGACCGGGCACCGCCTTGCCGATCGCGCCGGGCTGCGCATCGAACAGCGCCGCGCACGACGACAGCACCATGTTGCACTCGGTTTGCCCGTAGAACTCGTTGATCGTCACGCCGAGCGCGTCGCGGCCCCACGCCGTCAGTTCGGTGCCGAGCGATTCGCCGCCGCTTGCGACCGATTTCAGCGACAGCGCGTAGCGTTCGCGCGGCGCCGCGACGGTGCGCATCAGCTTCAGCGCGGTGGGCGGCAGGAACGCATGGGTGACACCGTGCCGCGCCATCAGCGCGAACGCCGCTTCGCCGTCGAATTTCTCGAAGCGACGTGCGAGCACCGGCACGCCGTGATGCCATGACGGCAGCAGCACGTCGAGCAGCCCGCCGATCCATGCCCAGTCGGCGGGCGTCCAGAACAGGCGTGCGTCGCACGGGAAGCACTGCTGCGACATCTCGACGCCCGGCAAGTGGCCGAGCAGCACGCGATGCGCGTGCAGCGCGCCTTTCGGTTTGCCGGTCGTGCCGGACGTGTAGATGATCACGGCCGGATCGTCGGCGGCCGTATCCGCCGGCACGAAATCCGGCGCTTCGGCGGCGAGCGCCGCGTCGTAGCGGAGCACGCCGGGCGTGTCGGGCGCGTCGTCGCCGATGCAGTAGACGGTATGCAGCGCCGGCAGCTGCGCGCGCAGCGGCGCGATCTTCGCGTAGCCGGCCGCGTCGGTGACGAGCGCGGCCGCCTCGCTGTTCGCGAGCCGGTACTCCAGCGCGTCGACGCCGAACAGCGTGAAGAGCGGTACCGCGATCGCGCCGAACTTGTACGCGGCGAGATGGGCGACGGCCGTTTCAGGGCCTTGCGCGAGAAAGATGCCGATCCGGTCGCCGCGCCGCAGGCCCGCGCGCGCAAAGCTGTTCGCGAGCCGATTAGAAGCATGCTTCAGTTCGTCGAACGTGATGCGGGAAACGTCGCCTTGCGCCGTTTCGTGGATCAGCGCCATGCGTCCGCTGCCGTCGGCCCATTTGTCGCACACGTCCACGCCGATGTTGTAGCGCGCCGGAATGTCCCAGCGGAAGCGGGAGAGGAGCAGGTCGTAGCGGTCGGCGGCGGGCAGCATCGCATGGTCTCCTGGGTGTCGAACGTGGCGCTGGGTGAACGGCTTACATCAGGATTTCACTCGGACGCATCCACAATGGTGTTTGCTGATAGGGAATGTTCGGACTCGTCCAATAGGCGGGGCTCAGTGCACGATTCCACAATGACGCATAAGATCAAGACAAAACAGTGGTGTGATCATGGATTTGCTTCTGATAGCTGCGGGGTTCAGCCTGATTGGAATCGGCGGGCTGGTGGCGTTTGCCCGCCACGTCGATCCGTTGTCCGGCCGTTTCACCGGACGTCTGCGCAAGCGCTGACTCGATTTTTTCCGTTTTCGCCGTGACGACACGCGATGCGCACCGGCATCGTGTGTCGTCTGTCGTGCGCTCAACGCGGCGGCAGGTAGCGTGACGGATCGATCGAGCGGCCGCCATAGCGCAGTTCGAAATGCAGCGCGACGCGATCGCTGTCGCTGTTGCCCATCTCCGCGATCGATTGCCCTTGCGTGACCGACTGGCCTTCCTTCACCAGCAGCGCGCGGTTGTGCGCGTAGGCCGTCAGGTAGTCGGCGTTGTGCTTCAGGATGATCAGGTTGCCGTAGCCGCGCAGCCCGTTACCGGCGTAGACCACGACGCCCGGCGCGGCCGCCACCACCGGCGTGCCCGGCGAGTTCGCGATGTCGATGCCCTTCGATTTCGAGCCATCGAGCGTACGCACCACGTTGCCGGCTGCCGGCCAGATCAGCGCAATGCTCGTGGCCGGCTTCACCGCCGATTCGACCGGCGCGGACGGAGCCGGCCGCGCGCGACCCGCGCTGCCCGTGCCGGTGGTCGACGGCGTCGATGCGGTGGCCGAGCCGGGCGGCGGCGCGACGCGCAGCACCTGCCCGACTTCGATCGCATCGGGGTTCGTCATCTGGTTCCAGCGCACGATGCTCTGGACCGACGTGCGGTTCGCGCGCGCGATCTTGTACAGCGTGTCGCCACGCTCGACGCGATAGAACCCGGGGCCGACGGGTGCGGAGCCGCACGCGACGAGCAGGGCGGCGCAGGCGGCTGCGAAGAGTCGCTTCGTTGTTGTTCCGAACATTGAACCTCGCAAAACCCTGCCGCGCGTGACGCGGCAGGCAACACAAAACGTCCGATTTTAACGGGTTCGACCCGCACGCCGCAGTTTCGGCTGCGGGCGCGGCCGTAGCGGCCCCGGTCCGATGCGTGTCGAATCAGCCGGCGAACGGGATCACGCGGATCCGCAGCGTCGCCGTTTCCGTCGCGCCCGGCGCGAGCATGCGCAGCCCGCGGCCGTTGTGGATCGCATCGGGCAGACCGAGCCACGGCTCGACGCAATAGAAGTCCGAATCCGGCTTTTCGGTCCACGTCGTGACTGCGTACCACGGGATCGAGCCCGGCACGTCCAGCGCGATCTCGACCGTGCGGCGGCGGCCCGGCATCACGAGGCGCACCGGCGTGGACGGTTCGCCGTCGAGGCAGTGGAAGCGGTCGAGGATGTCCGCATCGTCGAGACGGTAACGGGCCTCGCCCGGTTCGAGCGGGCTGATCGAGCCGTCGGCACGCTGGTGGCAACGGTGGGTGGGCGGCAATTCGAGGAGGGTATCGGCCCGCTCGCCGTGCGGCAGCGCAAAGTAGAAATGGTGGCCGGCGTAGTAAGGCAGCGGCGTGTCGCCGCGATTGGTCGTCGCCAGCGCGACGTCGAGCGTATGCGCGTCGGCCAGCCGGTAGGTCGTTTCGAACCGGAAATCGAACGGGTAGCTCGCGCGCAGCGCGTCGTTCGCGTCGAGCGTCATCGACAGCGCGGCGCCGTCGGCCGACGGGTGTGCATCGAACGGCAGATCGCGGGCGAAACCGTGCATCGGCAGGTCGCGGACCACGCCGGCGGCATCGCGCCAGCGGCCGATTTCACCGTCGACGCGGTGGCGGCCGAGGAACGGGAACAGCAGCGGATTGCCGCCGCGCACGCGGGCGAGATTGCTCCAGTCGGCGGTTTCCGGCCAGAAGATCACCGGTTCGCCATCGACGTGCCAGGACAGCAGGCGGCCGCCGAATTGTGGGGCGACCCGGACGAGCGACGGGCCGGCATGAAGTTCGTGAATGTCGTGTTGCTGGAAGATCGGCATGGCGAATCGGGTTGGGCGGGTGAGGGGAGCAACGTGCATTCCATTATCGGGCCGCGGGCGGTCCGGGAAAACCCTTCTCGGGAAATTGCGAGTTTTTAACGCTGTCAACCGTCGGGATAATGCCTCTAAACCGGTGATGTTGCCGGGTCATGACACTTCGTGGAGGGGGCCATGGATCTGGCAATGGCAATGGGAATCGCACTGTTCGGCATGTTTACCGGCAGCACGGTACTATTTTTCTATCAGCTCGGCCGCTGACGGCAATTTCTGCCGAAACCGACAGGCCCGCCATGCAAATGGCGGGCTTTTTGCTTTCTGAGTGCTTACAAATTGCAAGCGTTTGTGTGCATTGCCGCAATATCCTGCCAAATGCCTTGGCGCGGTAATCCTGGCTCGGCATAATCGGGGCGCGTTTTTCAGGACGCGCATCGCGTCGTCCGCCTTCCTTCCCGCTTAATCTTCACTGAAAGGACCGACGCGTGAGCCTCTGGTTTCTGGTATTCCTGAGCGTCCTGCAGGGCGTCACCGAACTCTTCCCCGTCAGCAGCCTCGGCCATACGCTGCTCGTGCCGGCGCTGTTCGGCATGCACATCGACAAGCATGCGCCGCAGCTGTTGCCATTCCTCGTCGCGCTCCACCTCGGTACCGCGTTGGCGTTGCTGTGGTACTTCCGCGCGCGGTGGATCGCGCTGATCGGCGGTTTCTTCGCGCAGCTCGGCGGTCGCAAGAACGACGACGGGCACCTGATGTGGGCGCTGATCATCGGCACGATCCCGACCGGCATCGTGGGGCTGCTGCTCGAGAAGCGCATCGAACGCGTGTTTCACGACCTGCGGATCGTTGCGATCGCGCTGATCGTCAACGGCGTGTTGCTGTGGCTCGGCGATCGCATCCAGCGTAGCCGCGCGCACCAGCCGCCCGAGAAGATGACGTTCAAGCAGGCGTTCTTCGTCGGGCTCGCGCAGATCGGCGCGCTGATTCCAGGCTTCTCGCGCAGCGGGCTGACGATGATCGCCGGCAACGCGGCCGGGCTGACGGCGGAGAAGGCGGCGGAATTCTCGTTCCTGCTCGGCACGCCGATCATCTTTGCCGCGGGCGTGCTCGAACTGCCGAAGCTGTTCCATGCGCGCGACCAGCTCGCCGATGCGCTGCTCGGCGGTGTGCTGACGGCGATCGCCGCGTACCTCAGCGTGCGGTTCCTGATGCGCTATTTCGAAGGGCGCGGCCGGCTCGCGTCGTTCGGCGTGTATTGCGTGATCGCCGGGGTAGTCTGCCTCGGCTGGTTCATGCTGCATCCGCAGCCGGTTTGATGCGGCGGGCGCCGGTATCGCGTGATCCGGCGCGATGATCGGGTATAATTTCGGGCTCGGCTTCGTGCCGGGCCCGTTTTGGTTTCGGGATTTGAGTTGTCGTGGGGCAGTGGGCGGTGTTGCTGCTGCTTCGTTACTCAGAGCCCGATGCCGAATGCCGGTCCGTGTCCGGCCGTGTCTTTTCTCCCCGACCGCCCTTAGCTCAGTTGGATAGAGCAACGGCCTTCTAAGCCGTAGGTCACACGTTCGAATCGTGTAGGGCGGGCCAATGAAATCAGCGCGTTGGCTGATGGCTTTCAAATTTCCCATCGTCGTCTGTCGGTATGCTCTTGTAGGCAGCGTGTAGATGTTTGCAGTCAGTCCGGAACACAACAAATCCATGTGAGACCGGAAGTTTTCACTGAAAAATGCTTATTTTGATGGCGCCGTACGCCGCAATGTCGAGCCGGTCGCACGACACCACCAAGACAGGGCCGCAGATTTCGTATCCACAGGGCGGGATTGTCACGAAAGTGGAGCTGGGCCAGCCACAAGCGCTTGCCAGTGCCCATTCACGGTTGGTCTCCCGCAGCGAACCGTTTGACACCTGAAGTGCCATGCTCTCAACGCGGCGCGGTGTCGTTGTCATGAAACCGTGGTGTTTCGTGCGATTTTTAAGGAAGCAATGCGGTTAATTTTGCGAATCAAATGCTGCTCGATTCTATTTTTGTGGTTTTTGCGTTGTGATTTTTGATGTCACAATTGTTTGAATAATTTCTTCAACTATTCCATAAAATTCGACTGTCATAAGTATCAGCTTTCGGTGCCGATGTTCGCGTTCTATGTTTGAAATGCATTGCGGGGTATGCATTCAAAAACGGCTGCGATGCGTAATCACACTTTATTGTGGAGAACGAAATGTCCGCACGAAGCACTGTTGTGAAGCTGCAAAACAACTCGGGCAGCACGTTGTTTCTGGACTCGGCATCGATCAATCTGCTGCATGGCGAATGGGTCACGTACCCGCCGGAGAAGATCCCGAATGGACAAACGGGGGAATGGGAGAGCGATTCCGACGGCTTCATGACCGGAACCGAGGGGAAGCTTCAATATCAATTTGCCGACGGTGGCGGTATCGAAAACTTGCGGATCTACTGGGACAACCCGTATTACGGCGGAAACGGATACTCGATAACCGTGAGCGCTGCCGGTTACAAAGTCGGTTACGACGGAGGCTCAGGAGACAATGCGACGGTCACTTTCTACATCAAGCAGGCCTGACTTGGTGTGATCGGCTCGCGCCCATTCCGATGGGCGCGAATGACGGCCAGGAGTCTGTATCCCAGGAGTAGGCTGACGGAGTGCGGGGGAAGCCGATGATCAGTATTAAGCGGAGCGCGCGGCCTCTGAAACTTGACGCACGAGTTGAAGGATCACGGCTTGAGAGCGGGAGATTGCATCGGAAACCGATGTCATATCCAAGGTAGATGGACTCTATTGCTACCGTCGTGCCGGAAATCATCCCATCGGTCGATAGACACCGCACGGACGAACCGCATCAGCCTCGTCCATTTGTTTTGCATTCCTTTGCTTATTCCAACTGGACCGAATCGCGGCAGTCAACCCGAAACGCTGGCGCGTATTCATCCATCGTCACGGATACGGCACAGCGCACTAGTTGTCGAGGACATCGACATCGAACCGGGCGCCCCCGAAATCCGCTTGCCGCTCGGGCGGTCCGGACACGACAAGGCCACGACGTTCACGATGCTCGCAACGCGCGAGATGATCGCCGCGCCGTGCCCTGGCGCATCGATTTCCGCAACAAATCACCGCACTGACGACTGTATCGAAATGCTGGAAGGCGATCCCGCCCGACCGCGTCCACCCGCATTCCGTCGCCCCAGCGAAACGATCTCGACAAACGGCGTCGATCCGCTCCTCTGGCTTGCAGTCGCAAGGGATGCCACCTATATATATGACTAATTGACTCGTACCACGGCAGCGGTGCGGCATGCGGCGGGGCGCACCATCGAATCAGAACAACCGGTGCCGAACGGGAGCCCAACATGGACGAGGGTGTGTCAGTCGCACGGATGTGTTCCGGCATCTGGTTCTCGAACGTACTGCACGCGCTCGCGTGTCCCGGCGGCCGGCGCGTGCTGGTGCTGTTCGCGTGCTGCACCGCACTGAGCGGCCAGGGCGCGGGCTTTGCATCGGAACCCGGCGTGACCGACGACACGATCCGCCTGGGCATGGTCAACGCGCAGTCGGGCAATTCCGCCGGCCTCGGGCGCGGGCTGTTGATCGGTGCGCAAGCCGTATTCGACGACGCGAACGCTCACGGCGGCGTGCACGGGCGGAAAATCGATCTCGTCGTCGCCGACGACCGCTACGAACCCGACCGGACGGTGGACAACACGCTGGAAATGATCGAGCGGGGCAACGTCCTCGCGCTGTTCGGCTACGTCGGCACGCCGACAACCACCGCGGTGCTGCCGATGATCCGGGACGCCGGCATCCCGCTCGTCGGTACATTCAGCGGCGCGATGGCGCTGCGCAGGCCGGTGATTCCGGAGGTCTTCAACATCCGGGCGAGCTATGACGACGAAACGCGCGCGCTGGTCGATCATTTGATCGCGCACGACCGCGCAAAGCGTTTCGCGGTGTTCTACCAGGACGACGGCTTCGGGCTCGCGGTGCTGGCCGGCACGCAACTGGCCCTGCGTCGCCATGGCCTCGACGTGGTCGCCACCGGCACGTTTCGCCGCGGCACGACGGCGGTCGACACGGGGCTCGCTGCCGTACTCGACGCGCGGCCCGACGTCGTCGTCATGGTCGGCCCGTATACGCCGGTCGCCGCATTCATTCGCGCGGCGCACCGCGAAGGCTTCGCGGCCCGTCTCGCGGCGGTGTCGTTCGTCGGCACCGACGACCTGTTGCGCCTGATCGGCGACGAAGCGAACGGCACGGTGATCTCGCAGGTCGTGCCGCTGCCGCAGAGCGAGCGCCCCGTGATCCGGGACTGTGCACGGCTGATCGCGCGGCGCTTTCCGGACGAGCACATCGGCGTGGTGCACATCGAGGGTTGTCTCGACGCGAAGGTCGCGCTGATCGGGCTGGAACGCGCGGGGCCGGCACCCACCCGGGCGACGCTGAAGCAGGCGCTCGAGTCGATCCGGCATCTCGATCTCGGCGGTCTGGTGGCCAATCTGAGCACCGACGATCACCAGGCGCTGAACGACGTGTTCCTCACCGAAATCGCGCACGGCCGCGTCACGCCGCTCGTCGTGCCGGCGCAATGAGCGGACGGATGGCCGCCGAGCCATCCCGATCCTGGAGGCTGCATGGACATCAAGGCGAAACTCGTCACCAGCACCAGCCTGATGCTGCTGGGGGCGGTGGCGATTTCGGTGACCAGCCTGATCGCGGTGCACGGCATCGCGTCCGGCGTGCGCACGCTGACGACGGAATCGCTGCCGCTGCAGATGCGCAGCAACGAACTCCAGCGCGCCTATGCGGAACTTGCGGTGGAGTTCGGCCGGCTCCAGCACGCGCAGGATGCGTCGGAGCGACAGCAGTCGTCGTCGGAGATCGAAACGCAATTGCAGCGGATTGCCGGCATCACGGCCGCCGTGCGCGCGATCGACGGGCACGGCATCGCCGAACCGTCCACCGACCTGCGGACGATGTTCCGTTCGATGAACGAAGGGATCGACAAGCGCCTGCGCGGCGATGCGCAGCTCGTCGCCGAGCGCCGGCTGATCGAAGGCCTGCAGGCACGGGGCGCCACGCTGCTGACCGAGATCGGCAAGGAAATCGAGCGGCTGGACGACGATGCCGATGCGGCGGTGAGCGGCGCGCTCGCGGCCAACACCGCCTACAACCGGACGATTCATGCACTGGATCAGGTTCGCACGAACGTCAAGGACATCATGACGATCGCCGGCCGCGTCGACGTCGCGCCGAACCGGTACCGGCTCGCGCCGCTGCGCGAGCGCATGCAGGCGTCGCTCGACGGCGCACGCAATGCGCTCGCGATCGCGGCGCCGAACCTCGATGCCGCAACCGCACAGGGGGTGACGAGCGCGCTGGGGCGCGCGGCGGCCGACATCCTCGACGGCCAGGACGGCCTCGTCGCGCTGCGCGGCGCCCTGTTCGCCGAATCCGCCGTCGCGCCCCGCTACCGCGCGAAGGAGGACAGGGTGCTGCAGTCGCTCGATGCGCTGGACGCGAAGCTCGCGGAGATCGCGGACCCGTTCGCGTTGCAGATCGTCAAGGCGCGATGGCGCCTCGACGACGCGATCGAATTCCGGCGGCGAGCCGCGCGGGTTGCGTCGCTGTCGGCGGTCGTGAGCGGCGGCATCAACGCATTGGCGTTCGACCTGCGCATGATCGCGCAAAGCGACAGCGCCGACCGTCTGAAGCGCGCCGACGACGAACTGCGCAAGAGTATCGGCGCGCTGACCGCATCCGCCGGCGCGCTGCGCGATGCGCTCGCCGCGGACGGCCCGGGCAACGCGAAGCGCGCGCAGGATGTCGTCGGGCTGACCACGGCGCTCGGTGGATCCGCGCGCCGCATCCTCGCCGTGAAGTCCGACATGCTGTCCAACGACGTGGCCATGCAGCGCATCGTCGCGGACGTCGACACGACGGCCAATCGCCTCGCGGCCTACACGGAGCAGGAAGCCGTGCGTGTCGATCTTCAGCAGCGCGGCATCGTATCGGACGTCTACCGGGCCGTGGCGACCGCGATTCTGATGATCGTGGGGGTATCGTTCCTGCTCGCGATCGGCGGGCTGGTGATCAGCCATCGGCTCGGCACGTCGATCTCGCGGCCGCTGTCGAACCTGACGCGCACGATGGCCCGCATTCGCAGCGGCAGCGACTTGTCGTTGCGCATGACGCACAAAGGCAGCGACGAAGTCGCCGTGCTGATTGCCGGCTTCAACATGATGCTCGACGAAATCGAGCGCCGCGACGTCGCGTTGCAGGCGGCGATCGCCACGGCCGAAGCCGCGAATTCGGCGAAATCGGAGTTTCTCGCGCGGATGAGTCACGAGATCCGCACGCCGATGAACGGCGTGCTCGGCATGACCGAACTGCTGCAGCGCACGCGGCTGACGTCGAAGCAGCGCAAGTTCGTCGACACCGTGTATCGATCGGGCCAGACGCTGCTCGTCCTCATCGACGACATTCTGGATTTCTCGAAGATCGAGGCGGGCAAGCTGACGCTGGAGCGCATCGATTTCAATCTGCATCAATTGCTCGACGATGTCGTCGCGCTGCTGGAGCCCAACGCGCAGCGCAAGGCGCTTGCGCTCGAGTTCCGGCGCGGCGACACCGTTCCGGAGTGGATGCGCGGCGACCCGGTGCGGTTGCGCCAGGTGCTCACGAACCTGCTGGGCAACGCGATCAAGTTCACCGAGCACGGGCACGTCGCGCTCGGCGCATCGTATTCGGACGATGGCCGCATCGTGTTCACGATCGCCGACAGCGGCATCGGCATCGCGCCCGAGGTGGCCGCGCAGTTGTTCCGGCCGTTCCAGCAGGCCGACAACTCGATCGCGCGCAAATACGGCGGAACCGGGCTCGGTCTGGTGATTTCCCGCCAGCTGGCCGAGATGATGGGCGGCGAGCTCACGCTCGAATCGACGCCCGGCAAGGGTTCGGTGTTTACCGTGACGACCCGGTTCGAGCCGGCATCCGGCGAGGTCGGCGTAGCAGCCGATGCGCGGCCGTCGCTCGCGGGCCTGAAGGTGCTGATCGTGGACGACAGCGAGACCGATCGCAGCGTGCTGCTCGAACACGCGATCGAATGGCAGCTGTGCGTCGCCACGGCGATCGGCGGCGACGACGCACTATCGCAGTTGCGCGCGGCGGTCGCCGACGGCGCGCCGTTCGATCTGGCGATCGTCGACGTGCGGATGCCGGGCATGGATGGCATCTCGCTCGTGCAGCACATCCGCCGCGATCCGTCGTTGCATGCGCTCAGGATCATCACGCTGACCGCGTTCGAGATGATGGACAGCGTCCTGGTCGCGCACGAGCTCGACATCGCCGCCCGGCTGACGAAGCCGCTTCGTGGCGCCGCTCTCCATACGGCCATCGCGTCGGCGATGCACGTGATGCCGCCGCGGCTGAATTCGCCGGAACCGCTATCCGACGACGCCGGCGCCGACGCCGGCGCCGGCCCGGGCCGGCCGCTCGATGCGATTTCGGCGCGCGTGCTGCTGGTGGAGGACAACGTCGTGAATCAGCAGATCGCGCTCGCGATGCTGGAGGACACCGCCTATCAGGTGGCGGTGGCCGACGACGGCGAGCAGGCGTTGAATCGGCTGGCCGACGACGTATTCGACGTCGTGCTGATGGACTGCCAGATGCCGCGGCTCGACGGCTTCGAGGCGACGCGGCAGTTGCGCCGTCGCGAAGCCGAAGCCGGCGCGCCGCGCATGCCGGTCATCGCGTTGACGGCCAATGCGCTCAGCGGCGACCGCGAGCGCTGTCTGGCCGCCGGCATGGACGACTATCTCGGCAAGCCGTTTCGCCGCGATGCGTTGCTGCAGATGCTCGCGCGCCATGTCGGCGGCGCGGCGTGCGCGCCGGCTACCGGAACCGATGCGGCAACGACGGGCGGCGGCGTCGAAGCGAAGCCGGAAGCGACGGGGGGCGCCGCCATCGATCCGGATGACGAAGCAAGCGTGATCGACCATAAGGCGCTCGATGCGTTGCGCGCGCTGCAGCGGCCGGGCCGCCCCGATGTCCTGACGCGGATCATCGATCAATTCACGGCGGATGCGCCACGGCTGATCCGCGACATGCAGGCGGCGGTCGAAGCGGGCGACGCCGATGCGCTGAAGCTGGCCGCTCATACGCTGAAATCGAGCAGCGCGAACGTCGGCGCGCACTTGCTGTCGGCGCGTTGTCGCGAGATCGAGCGGCTCGCGCGCGCCGCCGACGTGGACGCGGCGGTGGAACTGGTCGCCGGCACGGAAGCGGAGTTCGGGCACGCGCATGCGGCGTTGATCGCGGAGCGCGTGGACGGTTGAAGGGACGCCGGCCGATCGCCATGACGATCGCGCGGCAGTACAACAGGAGGACGGTCGTGAACGACGAGCATGCCGATGTACCGACGATTCTGATCATCGACGACGATGCAATGACGCGCCTGCTGGTCGTGGAAACGCTCGAACCGGAAGGCTTTCGCGTCGAGGAAGCGACGGGTCCGCAGGCGGGTATCGATGCGTTCCTGCGTCATCGTCCGGTCGTCGTGCTGCTCGACGTCGAAATGCCCGGCGGCGACGGATTCGACTGTTGCCGGGCGCTGCGCGCGTTGCCCGAGGGCCGCCGCGTGCCGATCGTCATGCTCACGGGCAACGACGACGACGCGTCGATCGCCAGCGCGTTCGACGCCGGCGCGACCGACTTCGTGTCCAAGCCTATGCGGTGGAAACTGCTCGGCTATCGGGTCCGTTATCTGTTGCGCGCGGCCGCGGCGGTCGAAAAGCTGGCGACGACCGAAGTCAGCCTCACGCATGCGCAGGCGCTCGCGCACCTCGGCAACTGGGAATACCAGGCGGGGCGGACCGACGGCTACTGGTCGCCGGAGCTGTACCGGATTCTCGGGCTCGACGCCGCCCACACGCCGCCGACGTTCGAACGCCTCGTGCAGGCCGTTCCGCCCGACGAGCAGCCGCTCCTCGTGCAGTCCTACGCGAGCCTGCGCACCGAAGGCGTCGCGTTCTCGATCGAGCATCGGCTGATCCATGCGGACGGCACCGAGCGCTACGTGCTGCATCAGGCGGAGTCCGGCCGCGATCCGAATCACGCGATCATCCTGCGCGGCATCGTCCAGGACATCACCGAGCGCAAGATGCAGCAGGGCCGCATCGAATACCTCGCCAATCACGACGCGCTGACCGGCCTGCCGAACCGCAACCTGCTCGGCGACCGGATGGAGCAGGCGATGTCGCAGGCGCGGCGCACCGGGCAACTGATCGCGGTGATGGTGCTCGACCTGGACCGCTTCAAGCACATCAACGACAGCTTCGGCCACTCGGCGGGCGACGGGCTGCTGCGGGTCGTCGCCGCGCGGCTCAAGAGTTCGGTGCGCGACGGCGACACGGTCGCGCGGCTTGGCGGCGACGAGTTCGTCGTGATGCTGGTCAACCTGTCGACGGCGTCGGACGCGGACGCGATCGCCCGCAAGATCCTGGACACCTTCGTCGCGCCGTTCGTGCTCGACGGCCACGACCTGCACGTGACGACGAGCGTCGGCGTCAGCCTTTACCCGACCGACGGCACCGACGCGGAGACGCTGCTGAAGACGGCCGATGCCGCGCTGTATTGCGCGAAGGAACACGGACGCAACTGCTACAGCTTCTATACGCGCGAACTGGGCGCGCGCGTCGAGGAGCACGCCATCCTCGAAAACGCGCTGCACCAGGCCGTGTCGAATGGCGAACTCGAGCTGTACTATCAGCCGAAGGTCGATCTCAAGACCGGCCAGATCAGCGGCGTCGAAGCGCTGATTCGCTGGCGACGTCCGGGAATCGGCGTGATTCCGCCCGACCGCTTCATCCCGATCGCCGAAGAAACCGGGCTGATTCTGCCGATCGGAGAATGGGTGTTGCGCACCGCGTGCGCCCAGGCCGTCGCGTGGCGCCGGGAAGGGCATCCGCCGATCCGGATTGCCGTCAACCTGTCCGCGCGCCAGTTCCGGCAGCAGGACGTGGCCCACCTGGTGCGCACCGCGCTCGCGGAAACCGGTCTCGAGCCGGACTCGCTCGAACTGGAACTGACCGAAAGCGTGTTGATGGAGGACTCCAATGCGATCGCCCATACGCTGCGCGAACTGAAGGCGCTCGGCGTCGTGCTGTCGCTGGACGATTTCGGCACCGGCTATTCGAGCCTGTCCTACCTGAAGGAATTGCCGATCGACGTCGTCAAGATCGATCGTTCGTTCCTCAGCGACGTCACCACCAGCGCGGAAGGCGCGTCGTTGACGCGCTCGATCATCGCGATGGCCGAGTCGCTGCACATGGAGACGGTGGCCGAGGGCGTGGAGACGGAAGCCCAGCTGTCGTTCCTGAACCGGCATCGCTGCCATGCGATGCAGGGCTACTACTTCAGCCATCCGGTCACCGGCGACGAGATCGCCGACATGCTGTCCGCCGGCTCGGAGCTGCCCGAGCACTGCCGGCAGCGCGAACTGCTGCACCGCACGCTGCTGCTGGTGGACGACGACCGCGCGGTGCTGCAGATGCTCCGGCAGGCGCTCGGCCGCGACGGCTACGAGATTCTCGACACCACCGATCCCGACGAAGCGCTCGACCTGCTGGCCCAGCATCGCGTCGGCGTGATCGTGTCGGACTTCCGGATGTCGAGCGTGTCCGGGCTCGACCTGCTGCAGCGGGTCAAGGCGCTGTACCCGGACATCGTGCGCATCCTGCTGTCCAGCTACGGCGACGGCGCGTCGATCGCCGACGCGTCCGGCAACGGGTCCGTTCAGAAGCTGCTGATCAAGCCATGGGACGTCGCGCTGCTGCGCAAGCACATTGCCGAGTCGTTCCAGCGGTTCGAGCACACGTCGCTGAGCGGCGGGGATCTCGGGGTGGCGCGTCTCGGCATTCGCCGGTCTCCGCCGCGGTCTCTCGACGTGGCGGAACCGCGCAATCGCCCTTGACCGGAAGGCGCCGCCGCGCGTTATTGTCCGCAGTCGTGACGGCACGTGAATGGACCTGGACAGTGCAATCGTGGATCACGCCGTGCGACGCCGATCGAGCAGCACGTGGTGCCCGGATCGATCGCCAAGGATCGATACCCAGGTAATAAGGAGGATTGCGCGGCGGTCAAAAATTGAACAAATGCGTAAATTGTTCCCGGTTCCGGAAATCGCCCATACGAAGCAGTAAGGATTCTTAATCGGGCTCACGATGACATCATGGAGGGCGCAGTAATTACCCCGCGCGTCGAGTTCCGGATTCACTTGTGCACGGGCATTTTCATAAATACATTTCGACGCTAAATTATTGGAAAACGCCGAAAAAATTGTCTATACCCTAGACGAATCAGGCTGATCCGCATCATGCCGATGCGGGCACGCAACAAGCGGGCGCGGGCAATGGCCGACGCCAGCAACCGCGCGTTGCAGCGATCGAATGGATTCCGGGGGATGCGAACGGCCCGTTGCCCGGGCTGCCGCATGAGTCGTGAATGGGCGAACGCAGTGCGCGCCACCGAAGCAACACCGCGTCTTTACATTCAACGGTCGATCAACGACCCCGTCACACGGAGGTTGTCATGCTGCACTACGTCAAATCCCTGCTGCGTGATGAACGCGGCGTCAGCTCGCTCGAATACGCGGTACTCGCCGGCATCGTGGTCGTCGCGCTGGCGGCGGTCGGGGTGATCCTGAGCAGCAACACCGGTGGCCTGCCGGCCGTGTTCACGTCGCTGATGAACAAGGTCACCGCGCTGATCTGACCTCCCTGAACCCGCGCGCCGCCGACGAATACACGGATCCGCAGCGGTACGACGTATCCAGCCGGGGCGCGCCGACGGACGGCTCTCCGATGCTCCATCTCGTACAGTCGGCGGCGACGCTCGTGCTGATGTCGCTCGTGCTGCAGGACGTGCGCACGCGGCGCCTGTCGAACCGCGCGGTGCTCGCGTTCGCGATGCTGTATTTCGTCGCGGCCGCGCTCGCGCGCGAAGGGCTCGCGCAGCTCGCGGCTCACGTGGGGACCGCGGCTGCGATGCTGCTGCTGTTCGCCGGACTGCGTCACGCCGGCTGGATCGGCGGCGGCGACGTGAAGCTGGCGGCGGCCGTCTTCCTGTGGGCCGGGCCGGGCCTCGCGCTGCCGGTGCTGACGATCGTCGGCGCGAGCGGCGCGGCGTGCGGTCTCGCCGTGCTCGCGGCCGTCGCATGGCAGCGCTGGCGCATCGCACCGGCGCGCACGATCGACACGCGCGGCGTGCCGTACGGCGTCGCGCTTTCGCTCGGCGGCGCACTGGCCGTCTGGGCGCCGTTTCCACACGCGGTTTCGCTCACCTAGCGGGGACGCACGCCGCCATGCCCAAACCTCTGAGAATGGCCGTGCTGATCATCGCTGCCGCCGTCGGTGCGTTCGTCCTGCGCCAGCTCTATGTCGCCGCGTCGACGCAGGCGGCGCCCGGCGCGGCGAGCGACGTCAACGTGCGCGTCGCGGCGGCCGACCTGCCCGAAGGGCTGCTGCTGCGCGACAACGATCTCGCGTGGAAGCGCATCCCGAGCGCGCAGGTGCCGGCCGGTGCATTCGTCGAGTCCCAGCCGGGCGCGGAGCTCAAAGGTGCGCTGCTGCGCAACCGCGTCGACGCCGGTACGCCGATCCGCGCGGACAACGTGATTCCGGCCGGCGCGCCGGACTTTCTCGCGGCCGCGCTGCAACCGGGCATGCGCGCGATCTCGGTGCCGGTCGACGACGTGTCGGGCAACGCAGGGCTGATCCAGCCGGGCGACTTCGTCGACGTCGTGCTCACGCAGCAGATCGGGGGTTCCGCGACGACACCCGGCACGTTCGAAGCGGAGACGGTCGTGCGCCGTGCTCGCGTGCTCGCCGTCGGCTCGGAATTCCAGCGCGCGAAGGCGCCCGCGAGCGCGCCCGATGCGCCGGTGCGCGCGCGCACGGTCACGCTCGAGGTCGCGCCGCGCACGGCGCAGGTCGTGCTGGTCGCGACGCGCCTCGGTTCGCTGTCGCTCGCGCTGCGCAGCTTCGCGACGAGCGACCGCCGCGATGCGGCGGGCGGCGCCGAACAGGAGCCCGATACGCCGCCGGTGTGGGCCGGAGACGTATCGCGCGCGTTCCGCGACGCGGCGCGCTCGCCGTCCGCGAAAGCCGACACGGGCGCGCGGCCGGCACCGCAGGGCAATACGGTGGTGATCTATCGCGGTTCGTCGGTGGATGACGGCTCGCGTGGCGGCGGCGGTGGTGTGGGTACGCCGGGCCTTCCGCCGCTGCCATCCGGCTGGCCGGGCACGCCGGTTGCGCCGGTTGTGCCGGCCGCGCCCGCAGCGGGCACTGCCGCCGCCGACGCGACGGCGCAGGTGCCGCGGGCGGCGGTCGCGCAGTGACGCGATGACGAGGTGTCGATTCGGAACCGGCCGCCCGGCGGCCGGCATTTGACGGGAACACGAATGGTGCGCACGGTTCGTTGGATCGCTTTCTGGTGCGTGGCCTGCGTCGTCGCGCCGGAGGCCGCGCTCGCGCAGCGCGCGCAGGCGGCGGACGCCGGCGCGGCGCTGTCGATCGCGACCGGCAAGGGCGAGATGCTGTCGTTGCCGGAACCGGCGACCGCGATGTTCGTCGCGGACCCGAGCATCGCGGACATCCAGGTGCCGTCGCCGCGCACCGTGTTCGTGTTCGGCAAGAAGGCCGGCACGACCTCGCTGATCGCGCTCGGCGCGAATCATCGGCCGATCCTGCGCCGGACCGTGATCGTGCAGGTCGATACCGCATCGCTGCAGACGGTGCTCGACAGCCGCTTCCCGCAATTGAAGCTGTCGGTGTCCGGCGCGCCCGGCTCGCTGATGGTGTCGGGCAAGGTGCCGAGCGCGGCCGACGCGGACGCCGTGATGCAGTCGCTCGCGCCTTATGTGAGCGACAAGGAAAAGATCGTCAACCGGCTCACGCTGTCGCGCCCGATCCAGGTGAACCTGCGCGTGCGCGTGACGGAAGTGAGCCGCAACATCACGCAGCAGCTCGGCATCAACTGGAGTTCGCTCGGCGCGGCAGGCAACTTCGTCGGCGGGCTGTTCAACGGACGCACGCTGTTCGATCCGACGAACAAGCTGTTCAACCTGTCGCCGAGCGGCGCATATTCGGTGCTTGGCGGCTTCCATACGGGGCGCTGGTCGATCGACGTCGTGCTCGATGCGCTCGACCAGGAAGGGCTGATCACGATGCTCGCGGAGCCGAACCTTACCGCGATGTCCGGGCAGACCGCGAGCTTCCTCGCGGGCGGCGAGATTCCGATTCCGGTCGCGCAGGCCGGCAACACGACCGGCGCGATCACGGTCGAGTACAAGCCGTTCGGCGTGTCGCTCGACTTCACGCCGACCGTGCTCGCCGACAACCGGATCAGCCTGAAGGTGCGCCCGGAAGTGAGCGAGGTCGATACGAGCAACAGCGTGACGACTGGCAGCATCACGGTGCCGGGGCTCTCCGTGCGGCGCGTGGAGACGACGGTCGAGCTGTCGAGCGGGCAGAGCTTCGCGATCGGCGGCCTGCTGCAGAGCCAGACCGCGGATACCGTGTCGCAGGTCCCGGGGCTCGGCCGGCTGCCGATCATCGGCCGGCTGTTTTCATCGAAGAACTTCCAGGACCACAAGACCGAGGTCGTCGTGATCGTGACGCCGTACATCGTGCAGCCGACCGGGCCGGGCCAGCTCGAGCAGGCGCTCGACACCGTCGCGCGGCCGAGCAGCGACCTCGAGTTCGCGATCCAGCGCAATCTCGGGCTGGACCTGTTGTCGGGCGACACGCCGCGTCTCGTCGGCGCCGCGGGCTTCGTGTACTGAGCCAAGGAGCGCGCATGCGAGTTCGAACCCTGTTCACCGCACCGTTGCCGCTGGCGCTCGCGGCCTGCCTGTCGGCGCCGCCGCCGATCAACCTGCCCGATGCGCGCGCGATCGGCTTCGACGGCGTGCGCGCGGTGCCGCCCGACTGCGCGAAGCTGATGCAGCCGTCGCATCTCGTCGATGCAGGGTTCGGGCGGCCCGGCGTGCCGTTCGGCTGCGCGACCTACACGAATCTCGCGACGATGCTCGCGCGGCCGGAAGACCTCGTCGCGCCCGTGCCGTACGGCGGCGCCGATGCGCAAGTGGCGGCCGACGCGGTGCGCCGCTACGTCGAGGACCGCGTGAAGCAGCCCGCGCCGGGCAAGACGCTGACGACGACCGGCTCGTCCGGTCATTGACCCACTGACGATGCGATCGCGATGCCGCCCATGAACGTCCTCGACCGCCAGAACGCCAAGCGCGCCGCCTCCGCCGGAGCGGCGGATCTCCTCGCGGTCGTGTCCGATGCCGGCAGCGAGGACGTGATCCGCCGCGTCGCGCAGGATCTGTCGATCGCGCGCGCCCACGTGCACCCGGGCGACTGCGACGACGCGATCCGGTTGCTGCAGCAGCAAGAGCGTTCGCCGCGCCAGTTGATCGTCGACGTGTCGGATTCGGTGCTGCCGGTGTCGGACCTGATGCGGCTCGCGGACGTGTGCGATCCGTCGGTGCGGGTCGTCGCGATCGGCACGCAGAACGACGTCGGGCTGTTCCGCAACCTGCTCGGCATCGGCGTGCAGGACTACATCGTCAAGCCGCTGACCGTCGAGCTGATGCGGCGCGCGCTGACCACGACGGAGTCGGTCGTGCAGGTGCGTACCGGCAAGATCGTGAGCTTCGTCGGCGC
Organism: Burkholderia anthinoferrum; assembly: GCF_002925705.1. Taxonomy (NCBI): domain Bacteria; kingdom Pseudomonadati; phylum Pseudomonadota; class Betaproteobacteria; order Burkholderiales; family Burkholderiaceae; genus Burkholderia; species Burkholderia anthinoferrum. The sequence goes on along the minus strand of NZ_LFZP01000037.1, from coordinate 75,260 downwards.
GCGCGGCGGCGTCGGCGCGACGACGATCGCGGTCAGCCTCGCGCGCTGCCTGGCGGGGGAGAAGCGTCGGCGCGTCGCGTACGTCGACCTGAACCTGCATGGCGGCGGCGCGAACTCGATGCTCGGGCTGTCGAGCAACAACGGGCTGATCGAATTGCTGAACATGGAGCTGCGCCCCGACGACGCGCTGTTCGACCGCATGTTCGTCACGAAGGGCGACCGCCTGCACGTGCTGTCGGCCGAACTCGCATACGGCGAAGACGCGCTGCTGCGCGACGATGCGATCGCGCAGCTCGTCGACATGCTGAAGGACCGCTTCCATTACGTGCTGTTCGACGTCGGCTACCGCGCCGGCAAGCTGTTCGAGGATGCGCTGACGGCGTCCGATCTCGTCTATATCGTCGCCGACCGGTCGGTGCACGCCGCGTACGAGGCCGCACGGCTTGCGCGCTTCGTGAAGGAAATGCCGGGCGAGCGGCTGCTGTCGATGGTGCTGAACAATCCGCTCGAGCCGGTCAAGGGGCGCGTCGCGCAGTCGGATTTCGAGGATGCGTTCGGCGGTGTGCAATTGCGCGAGCTGCCGCACGAGGCGCAGTCGCTCGCGATCGCGGAGAACCTGGGCGAGCCGATCGAACGCTCGAAACGCCGCGGCTTCCTGGACGAGATCCGGCTGCTCGCGAACGGCATCACCGGCGAATCGATGGCCGTCGCCGAGCCGTGGTATGCGCGCTTCATCAAATGGAGGAAGGGATCGTGACGTTCGGTACCCGCAAGCAGCCGACACCGGACCCTGCGCCGGCGGGTTCTCGCACCGCGCCGCACGACACCGCGCCCGCGCCGGCCGTAAGCCCGGTGCCTGCGTCCATGTCCACGTCGGCGCGTGCGGCCGCGGCGGCCGATACCCAGGAGGCGCTCATCCGCTCCGGCAAGTTCGACGCGATCCGCTCGGCGGTGTTCGCGTCGATGAACATGTCGGCCGCGCTGATGAAGACGCGCGACGAAGTGCGGGCCGGCATCGAACAGGTGGCCGCGCACACGGTCGAGCGCGAGCGCCTGAAGATCACCACGGGCGAGCAGGTGCTGATCGTCGACGCGATCCTGAACGACATGTTCGGCGTCGGGCCGATCGAGCCGCTGCTTGCCGACGACACCGTGTCCGACATCCTCGTGAACGGCCCCGACCAGGTGTACGTCGAACGCGCGGGCCGGCTCGAGCTCACGCCGCTGAAGTTTCGCGACAACGCGCACGTGACGAGCGTCGCGCAGCGGATCGCGGCGGCGGTCGGGCGCCGCGTCGACGAGAGCAGCCCGATGGTCGATGCGCGTCTTGCCGACGGCAGCCGCGTGAACGTGGTGCTGCCGCCGATCGCGATGCGCGGCGCGTCGATCTCGATCCGCAAGTTCGCGAAGCGCGACATCACGCTCGCGCGGATGGCGCATCAGGGCAACATCTCGCACGGGATGCTGCAGGTCCTGAAGATCGCATGCGCGTGCCGGCTGAACATCGTGATCTCGGGCGGCACCGGGTCGGGCAAGACGACGCTGCTCAACGCGCTGTCGCAGCACATCGAGGAGCACGAGCGGATCGTGACGATCGAGGACGCCGCCGAGCTGCAACTGCTGCAGCCGCATGTGGTGAGCCTCGAGACGCGGCCGGAGAACACGGAAGGGCTCGGCGGCATCTCGCAGCGCGATCTCGTGCGCAACGCGCTGCGCATGCGGCCCGACCGCATCATCCTCGGCGAAATCCGCGGCGCGGAGGCATTCGACGTGCTGCAGGCGATGAACACGGGCCACGACGGCTCGATGACGACGATCCATGCGAACTCGCCGCGCGACGCGATCAGCCGGCTCGAAAGCATGGTCATGATGGCGAACGCGAACCTGCAGCTGCTGTCGATCCGGCGCCAGATCGCGAGCGCCGTGCATCTGTTCGTGCAGGTCGAGCGGATGCGCGACGGCGTGCGCCGCGTGACGCGGATCACCGAGATCGTCGGGATGGAAGGCGAAGTCGTGATCACGCAGGACCTGTTCGCGTTCCGCCAGGAAGGCGACACGACGCGCGACGCGGTGAAGGGCGTGTTCGAGGCGTCGTCGCTGCGGCCCGCCTTCGCGCCGCGCGCCGCGTATTACGGCGTCGAGGACGCGCTTAACGAGGCGTTCCGGCAATGAGGACCGCGGACCTGTTCGCCCTCGGCGCCTTCGTCGTCATCCTCGCGGTGGGGCTCGGCCTGTCGGCGTTGCTGGACCGTGCGCGCCAGACGCCGGAGCAGCGCATTCGCGCGCGGATGCAGCGCATTGCGCCATCGCTGACGGGCCGGGCCGCCGGTGCGGCAGCCGGGGCCGGTGTCGCGCTGTTCAACCTGCCGCGCCGGCAGACCCGCGTGCGGGCATGGGCGCAGCGCTACGTGACGCGCGTGCGCGCGGTCGGCGGCGAGCGCGGGCTGCGGATCGTCGTCGCGAGCATGATCGCCGGCGCGATCGCGGGGATCGTCGTGGTGAAGCTCGTGGCGCTGCCGCGTGTGGCGCATCCGGCGATATACGTCGGGCTGCCGCTGATCGCGATGCGCGCGAGCTATCGCGCGCTGGTCGAGCGCTTCCGGCTGCGCTTTCTGGAGGGGTTCCCCGACGCGATCGACCTGATCGTGCGGGCGGTGCGCGCGGGCATTCCGGTCACGCAGGCGATCAGCACGGTCGGCGACAGCGCCGCCGAGCCGGTGCGCTCGACCTTCCGCACGATGGGCGACAGCCTGCGCGTCGGCGCGGATCTGAAGGACGTGCTGACGCACGCGGCGGACCGGCTGATGATCGCGGATTTCTCGTTCTTCACCGTCTACCTGCTGCTGCAGCGCGAGACCGGCGGCAGCCTCGGCGAGACGCTCGACGAGTTGTCGAGCATCATCCGCACGCGCCGCGACATCCGCCTGAAGACGCGCGCGCTGACCGCCGAGGGGCGGATCACGACGAAGATCATCTCGGCGGTGCCGTTCGTGATGATCGGCGCGCTGTTCCTCGTGAACCGCGCATACGTGATGCTGCTGTTCGATACGCATGCCGGACGCGTGATGCTGACGATCGCCGCGACGCTGCTGACGATCGGACTGCTGACGATTCGCAAGATCTCGAAACTGGATACTGCACGATGACGATGTCGATGCTGGCCGCCCGCGGCCTCGAACTGTTGCTGCTGCTCGCGTGCGTCGCGGCGGCGCTCGCGACGCCGGGCGGCGGCACGCGCCGGCGCATCGCCATGCGCGTGCAGCAGGCCGCCGGACAGCGGTCGCCCGCGCTGGGAGCGGGGCGCCTGCAGCCGGGCGACGTGCGTCGGGACCTGACGCGGCGGCTCGCGCAGCTCGGCGAGCGGCTGCCCGTGCTCGATCCGATGCAGCGCGCGAAGCTCGGGCTGCAACTGGCGCGCGCGGGCTTTCGCGAACGGCGCGCGGTGTCGTCGATGATCGGCATCAAGCTCAGTTGCGGCGTGCTGCTCGCCGGCGTCGCGATGGTGTTCAGTCCGTATATTCCGCGCTTCGGCGAATACTTCGTGATCCGGGCGGTGGCGATGGTCGCCGCGTTCGTGGTCGGCGTGATCGTGCCGGAATACGTGCTCGGCGCGATGATCCGGCGGCGCCGGCGGATCATCGCCGCATGCTTTCCGGATGCGCTCGACCTGCTCGTGATCTGCACGATGGCCGGCAACAGCCTCGTGTCGGGCGTGCGGCGCGTCGCGCGCGAACTCAGGCGTATCTGCCCGCCGCTCGCCGACGAGCTGACGGTGTGCGCGGACGAGCTGACGCTGAGCGGCAACGTGTCCGAAGCGCTCACGCATTTCGCGATCCGCGTCGACTTCGCGTCGGCGCGGTCGCTCGCCACGACGCTCACGCAATCGCAGCGGTTCGGCACGCCGATCACGCAGGCGCTGCGAACGCTGTCGCGCAGCGAGCGCACCGAGCAGATCGTCGCGCTCGAGGAGCAGGCCGCGAAGCTCGCGCCGAAGATCACGCTGCCGATGATGCTGTTCATCCTGCCGACGGTCGGCCTGATCGCGGCGGGCCCGGCGGCCATCCGTTTGCTCGAGGTGTTCAAATGACAGGCCCCGCGCTCCGTGCGTTCGCCTTCGCGGCCGTGCTGCCGCTGCTCGCCGGCGGCTGCGCGCCGGGTATCCAGACGCGGCCGGCGCTGTCGCACAAGAGCGACGACCCGCAGGCCGAATTGCGCATCGCCGACAGCGCGCTGGCCGGCGGCAACGTCGATCTCGCGTCGACGCTGTACGCGAAGGTGCTGGCGCGGCATCCCGATTCGCTCGCCGCGCAACTGGGGCTTGCCGACGTGAACTATCGCGCCGGCGATCTGGAGCGCGCGCGTATTCTGTACGAGCAGGCGCGGCAGCTTGCGCCGGCCGAACTGGGCCCGCAGGTCGGGCTCGCGCGCGTCGCGTTGCGACAGCGGCGACTCGACGAGGCCGCGCGCCGCTATCGCGACTTGCTTGCCGCGCAGCCAAACCTGCCGCTCGCGGCGCAGGGGCTCGGCACGGTGCTCGATCTTCAGGGCCGCCACGAGGACGCTCAGACCGTGTACCGGGACGCGCTGAGCGCGCATCCGGACGCGCAGGGGCTGCGGGTCGACCTCGGGCTGTCGCTCGTGCTGAGCAATCGTCCGCGCGAAGGCGTGAACGTGCTGCTCGACGTGGCCGGGCTGCCCGATGCGCCGTGGCAGGCGCGCCAGAACCTCGCGTTCGCGTACGGCGTGCTCGGCAACACCGATTCGGCGAAGAAGCTGCTGTCCGCGGACCTGCCCGCGTCGGCGGTGGCCGACAATCTGCGCGTGTACCAGGCGGTGCGTACGCAGCTCGCGGCGCGTCCAGTCGGCGATGCGTCGCGGCCGTCGAAGGGCGCCGCGCTCGAGCCGCGCGCCGTGCCGCCCGCCGCGGGGGCCGTAAAATGACACGCGGGGCGACGGGCGCCCGCCACGCGCGCGGCGTCGTATCCCTCGAATTCGTATTGATGCTGCCGTTCCTGCTGATGGTGCTGATCGGCATCATCGACACGAGCCTGCTGCTATGCGACAAGGCCGTGATCACGAACGCGAGCCGCGAAGCCGCGCGGGCCGGCGTCGTGCTGCGCGTGCCGATGCTGACCCCGACGCAGATCGCCAACGTCGCGCTGAGCTATACGCAGAACAGCCTGATCACCGGCGGCACGCCGACGACGCCGACAGTGACCGTGACGCAGGCGAACGGCACGACGGCGGGCACCGCGCTGACGGTCACGGTGACCTACACGTATGCGGGGCTGGTGCTCGGTTCGGCGTTCAGCGCGCTGACCGGCCCCGTGACGATCTCGGCTACCTCGGTGATGCTCTATGAATGACGCGGCCGGCACGCGATGCATCGGCGCCGCGCGCGAACGCGGTTCCGTTGCGCTGTTCTTCCTGATGTTCCTGATCCCGCTGCTGTCGTTCGGCGCGCTGGCGATCGACATCGCGTGGATCGCCACGGTGCGCAACCAGTTGCAGAATGCGGCGGACGCGGCCGCGCTCGCGGCGGCCGACGCGATGATGTCGCCGACGGGCGGGCCGCTGAACTGGTCGCAGGCCGCGCCGGCGGCGAACGGCGTGATCGCGCTGAATTCGGCGGCGGGCGCGCGGCTCGCGAGCGGCACCGTGACGACCGGCTACTGGAACGTGACGCGCACGCCCGCGTCGATGCAGCCGACCACGATCACGCCCGGCCCGTACGACGTGCCGGCGGTGCAGGTGACCGTGTCGCGCGCGCCGGGCATCAACGGCGGCTCGATTCCGCTGCTGCTCGGCGGCCTGCTCGGCATCCCCGGCGCATCCGGCGGCGCGACCGCGATCGCGGTGCTCGCCGCGCCGGGCGGCGTCGCGGCGGGCGGGCTGTTTCCGATCGCGATCGACCAGTGCGTGTACAACCAGTACTGGAACGCGCAGACCAACCAGCCGCTGATCAATCCGCTCACGGGTCTGCCGTTCCAGTTTTCGATCACGAACGGCCAGACGTATGGCGCGCTGTGCATGGGCGGTCAGTGGACGTCGTTCCAGTCGACCGCGACCGACACGACGACGATGGGCGGCCTGATGGTGACCGGCAACCCGACGACGCTCAATATCGGCGACAGCATCTATCTCGCGACCGGCGTGAAGGCGACGCTCTACACGTCGGTGCCGGTCGGCGCGACGGTCGTGCTGCCGGTCGTCACGCAGACGTCGAGCAGCACCTACGTGCCGATCGTCGCATTTGCCGCGTTCCACATCGACGTGTCGCTCGGCGGCGCATACAAGTACATCCAGGGGCACTTCGTCGCCGGGGTGAAGATGACCGGCGTCGCGACGGGCGTCGGGCCGTACTACGGCGTGTACGTGCCGCCGCGGCTTGCGTTGTGACTATTGCGAGCATCGTGGCGGGCGCGGCGCAGCAGCACCAGCAGCGCGAAGAGCGTCACGGCCGGGCCGATCTGCGGCAGTTGCAGCCACGGGTTCAGGTATTCGACGATCGGCAGCGCCCACATCAGCGCGATCGCGGCCTGTTCGCCGCGCAGCCAGCCGTCGCGCCAGCCGATCGACAGCATGCACGCGATCGCGATGGCAAGCCACGCGAGTTCGTAGTGCCACACGTACGGGTTCGCCACGAGCGTCGCGACCGTCAGTACGGCCGCACGCACGCGGGTGTCGCGCGACTGCATCCATACGACGCAAGCGGCGTAGATCGCGATCGCGGCGATGCACGCATGCGCGGCGTACGCGGCGCCGAGCGGCACGTCCGCGAGACGAAACGCCGCGAACGGCGTGGGCGACGCGAACCAGAACCCGACGCCATGCTCGATGACGATCGAGCGGGCGATGCCGGCGCTGGCGACGAACAGGCGCGGCGACTCGACGCCGCAGACGAGCACGCTCGATGCGGCGAACGCGCCGGTCGCGAGCGCGGCCCACATGATCGTGCGCCATGCGCGCGCGGCGACCAGCACGAACGGGAACAGCAGCGCCAGCTGCGGCTTGACCGACAGCAGCGCGATGCAGAGGCCGGCATATATCGGCCGCCGATCGGCCCAGTAAACGGCCAGCGCCGCGCACGAGGCGGTCAGGAACGTGTTCTGCCCGAGCGTCGCGGTGACGAACACGCATGGCGCGGCAACCAGCGCGAATGCGCCGGCGTGCGATGCGCCGGGTATCGTACGGAGCCCGGATACGCGCCACGCGGCGAGGCCGAGCATGAGCACGCCGAACGCGACGAACAGCGGATAAGCAAGCGCGAACGGCAGCAGCGCCAGCGGCGTCACGAGCAGCAGATAGGTGGGCGGGTACAGCCACGGTGCGAAGACGTCGCGGGGAAGGGTCGGAAACAGCCCGGTCGTCAGCCGCGAGAATGCGGAAAAATCGTATGCGTGCGAGGGCGTGCCGTGCAGCATCACGTACGACGCGGACCAGAACACCGAGAAGTCCGCCCCCGGGCGGGGTATGACGCCGCTGCCGGACGCGTGACGAACGACCGCGATCCATATCGACATGAACAGCGCGTACGACACCAGCATCAGCGCGCTGTACAGGACGACGCGTCGCGACGTGAGCCACGCGACGACGGGCCGCGCCGTCGGCCGCGTCGATTGCCGGAGGATATCCAATTGACGTGGCCCGGGCTTACTTGATCGACGCCTTGCGAGCGGCGATGCCCGCGGCCGCCGGCGTCGCGCCCCGGCGGCGCGCCGGGTGCGCGCGCTTGAGCGGGAACTGAAGCAGCTTCGATGCCGGTCGCGCGGCCGCATCGCGCTCGGCGCGGTAGCGCCGCCGCACGAGATAGACGGGGCGTTGCTTGGACTCGTGATAGATGCGGCCGAGATATTCGCCGATCACGCCGATGCCGATCAGCTGGATGCCGCCGACGAACAGCACGACGGAAATCAGCGACGGGTAGCCGTGCACCGGATTGCCGTACAGCAGCGTGCGCATCACGATGTACGCGCCGTAGACGAACGACAGCGCGGCGAACGCGAGGCCGACGTAGGTCCACACGCGCAGCGGCACCGTGCTGAAGCTCGTGATGCCCTCGAGCGCGAAATTCCAGCGCCGCCAGCCGGAGAATTTCGAGCGGCCGCCGCTGCGCGGCGCACGCGTGTATTCGACGATTTCGGTACGAAAGCCGACCCACGCGAAGAGCCCCTTCATGAAGCGCCGCCGCTCGGGCAGCGCGCGCAGCGCGTCGACGACTTCGCGGTCCATCAGCCGGAAATCGCCGACGTTCTCGGGCATCTCGACTTCGGAGAGCCGGTTGTGCACGCGGTAGTAGAGCGAGGCCGCCACGCGTTGCATCAGCGGATCGCACATCCGGTCGGTGCGCTTCGCAGCGACGACCTCGGCGCCCGCGTGCCAGCGTTCGAGCATCGCGGGAATCAGCGCGGGCGGGTCCTGCAGGTCGGCATCGATCAGGATCACGGCCGCGCCGGCCGCCTCGTCGATGCCGGCGGTGAGCGCCGCCTCCTTGCCGAAGCGGCGGGTGAGATCCACGACGTGCACGCGCGCGTCGCCGGCGGCGACCGAGAGCAGCCGGTCCAGCGTGCGATCGCGGCTGCCGTCGTTGACGCAGACGATCTCGAAGCGCACCGAGCCGACCGACTCCAGAACCGGCAGCGTTTCGGCAAAGAATGCGTCGATCGTTTCTTCTTCGTCGTGAAAAGGCACGACGAGCGATATCAGCGGCTTCCTGGCATGCGTCGACACGTTGAGGCCCCCGGAGAGATTCGGCCTGCGTTGCGCGGTAGGTTTCCGTTGTCGTTCGCCGGGCGGGCGTTACCCGATTCGGGGCGAAGGCGGTCCTGGCCAGCCTCCCCACCGTGGACGGGACGACATAGGGTTTAAGTATTGTACGAAGTATTCGGGATTCGACAAGGCGCGAATCGACGGCGAATCGTGCAGGGCGGGCCGGCTCGATCGGTTGACGATCTTCACCGGCCCGCGCGTGTCGAGCGACCGCCCGTCACTCCACCGTCACCGATTTCGCCAGATTCCTCGGCTTGTCGATATCCGCGCCCCGCAAGCACGCCGCGTGATACGCGAGCAACTGCAACGGCACGACGTGCAGAATCGGCGACAACAGCCCGTAGTAATCCGGCATCCGAAGCACCGACACGCCTTCGCCGTTGTCGATCCGCGTATCGGCATCCGCGAACACGTAGAGCTGCCCGCCGCGCGCGCGCACTTCCTGCATGTTCGACTTGAGCTTTTCGAGCAGCGCATCGTTCGGCGCGATCGTCGCAACGGGCATCGTATGCGTGACGAGCGCGAGCGGCCCGTGTTTCAGCTCGCCGGCCGGATACGCTTCCGCGTGGATATACGAGATCTCCTTCAGCTTCAACGCGCCTTCGAGCGCGATCGGGTAGTGCAGCCCGCGCCCGAGAAACAGCGCGTTTTCATGCTGCGAGAATTCCGCTGCCCAGCGCGCGATCTGCGGCTCCAGCCCGAGCACGTCTTCTAGTGCGCGAGGCAGGCGCCGCAACTGCAGCGCATAGCGCGCGAGTTGCGCGTCGTCGACGTAGCCGCGCAGCCGCCCGAGCGTCACGGCGAGGATGAACAGCGCGACGAGCTGCGTCGTGAACGCCTTGGTCGACGCGACGCCGATCTCCGGCCCCGCTCGAGTCAGGAAGCGCAGGCTGGTCTGGCGCATCATCGCGCTGGTCGGCACGTTGCAGATCGCCAGCGTGTCGATGTGGCCGAGCGCCTGCGCGTACTTCAGCGCGGCGAGCGTGTCGGCGGTCTCGCCGGATTGCGACACGCTGACCACCAGCGTGTTCGGCGTCGCGAGCGCGTCGCTGTAGCGGTATTCGCTCGCGATCTCGACCTGCGCGGGGAGGCGCGCGATCGTCTCGAGCCAGCGGCGTGCGGTCAGGCCCGAGTAGTGGCTCGTGCCGCACGCGAGAATCAGCACGTTGTCGATCTGTTCGAACGCGCGCGCGGCGTCCGGGCCGAATACGGCGGGGTCGAACAGCCCGGCATCGGGAATGGTCGCGGCCACGGCCTGCGGCTGCTCGAAGATCTCCTTCTGCATGAAGTGCCGGTACGGCCCGAGCTCGACCACGCCCTGCGTGGACGAAACGGTCTGGATCGCGCGTTCGATCGGCGCGCCGTTGCGATCGAGCACCCGTACGCCGCCCGGCGTCAGCTCGACGATGTCGCCTTCCTCGAGGAAGATGAAGCGGTCGGTGATGCCGGCGAGCGCGAGCGCGTCGGACGCGAGAAAGCATTCGCCGTCCTTCACGCCGACGACGAGCGGCGAGCCGGCCCGCGCGCCGATCAGCCGCTGCGGCTCGTGCTTGCTGAACACCGCGATCGCATACGCGCCGTGCAGTTGCGAGGTCGCGTCGCGCACGGCGGCGAGCAGGTCGCCGCGATACTTGCTGTGGATCAGGTGCGCGACCACCTCGGTGTCGGTCTGTCCGTCGAACTCGTAGTGTTCGTCGGCCAGTTGCCTGCGCAACGTTTCGTGGTTCTCGATGATGCCGTTGTGTACCAGCGCGATTTCGTCGCGCGAGAAGATCGGATGCGCGTTGCAGGTGGCCGGCGCGCCGTGGGTCGCCCAGCGCGTGTGCGCGATGCCGGTGCTGCCGGTCAGGCCGGCGCTGCGCACGTGGGCGTCGAGGTCGGCGACGCGCGACACGCTGCGCTCGCGGCGTGCCTGGCCGTTGACGACGGTCGCCACTCCGCATGAATCGTAGCCGCGATATTCCAGGCGGCGCAAACCTTCGATCAGAATCGGGACGATGTCCCGTTGCGCGACCGCGCCGACGATGCCACACATGACACGTCTCCTTCCCTGTAGATTCCCCCGGACCGTGCGCACGCGTGGATCAGCGTGACGCGGTCTCCGTTGTCGCCGCCGTCGTGAAGCCGCATTGAGCGGGCGCGACCGGGTCGGCCATCCGGCTTTCGAATGCCAGGTAAAGCGCTTCCTCCAGTACGTTCCAGTGTGCGCCGTGCCGGTACGGGCCCGATCGCGCATGCCAGCACGCGACCGTGTTCCTGTCGTTCATCTTGAGTGCGACCAGTGCGATCAAGCCCCATGGATAATCGGAGCCGGCGAGTTGCAGCCAGGTCTTGCCGTACTTTTGCATCCACTGCGCGTAGATCGCGTCGTTCGATTGTTCGGGTACCTGAATGCCGGACAGCAGCGGAAAGATTTGCGCGACTTTCGCGGGGTAGAACGTCGTGTCGCTGATGCGCTGCGTGCTCGCGCGAAAGCCGGACTGCGTGCCGCGCCAGAACACCTTCAGGATCGCGGCCGCGAGCCGGTCGGCGCGCTGGCTCCACGGGCCGGCGTGCGTGGAGTCGGCATGCCGGACGTAGTACGCCGCGAGCGCCTGGAACGCGCTGTGTACCTCGACGTTGTCCATCAGCAGCGCGACGCGCAGCGTCGACGAGATCTGATAGACGCCCGTGGGCTTGGCGAGCAGCGTGTCCAGGTGCGCACTGGCGCGATTCAGGCTGAGCTCCCATGCGGCGGGCAGGCCGTCGGGCGGCGCGAAGCGGGCGAGCAGTTCGATCCAGGTCGCCATCATCGCGTCGTCGGCATCGGCTTCGGCGCATGCGCTGTACTGGCCGCTTTTCATGCAGTAGCGATCGAAGCCGCCGTCCGGACGCTGGCGCGGCAACAGCCACGCGATCCACGCGAGCGCGGCCTGATGGGCGTCGAGCCCGGCGTCGGCGGCGGCGAGCAGCGCCTTCGACGCGAAGTAAGGATCGATGCCGGCGCCGTTCAGGCGCACGGTGATCGCGCCGTCCGGGCGTTGGTAGAGTCCGTTGAGCTGGAGTTCGGCGGCGCTCGCGTGCAGCGCGACGCCGCACGCGGCGACACCGCAAGCGACGCACCACAGGCGGCATAGCCGGGCGATGGCCGTCACGCGTGCGCGTGCGGCCGGGAACAGCGCGGGCCGGTTCATGATGGGGGGCTCCTGCGCGGTGGTCCTGCGCAAATCCCGCCGGGCGCGGCGTTGGCCGCGTCGCGCGCCGGCGGGTATGTCGATGTCGCGGCTCAGTGCACCTTGGCGCTGGTGAACTTGAGACTGGTGCCGCTGTTCGCGGTCACGAGCCAGTACGTCGAGTCGGTGATGACGACGCTGCCGAAGCCTTGCGTGATGACCGGCAGTGCGAAGCCCTTCTTCGGCAGCAGCCACGTCATGTTCGCGAGACTGGTCGGATGGCTGGCGGCGAACGCCCAGCCGCTGCCCGTGTCGGTGGCCGACCACGTGACGTTCAGGCGTGCACGATCGAAGGTCGTGATGTCACTCATCGTGTACCACTTGAACTGACCGAGCAGCTTCAGCGTATTGGCTTGCGAGAAGATCGCGGACAGCGTCGACGTATAGGACGACGCGCCGAGCGGGTGCGCGTAGATCAGCCGGCTCGTGCGGTTCGCGACGACGAAGTTCATCAGCGATGCATACCAGTTGTTCACGTCGGCCGTCGGCACCGCGAACTGCTGGAACTCCTCGAAGGTCGCGTACTTGCCGAACGGCATCACCGGGTAAGCCCACAGGCCCGGGTTCAGCATCGCGCCGTTGCGGTATGCGCGGGTCGGCGCCGAGCCGGTGTGCCCGGTGAAGTAGTAGCCGTTGAAGCCGTTGCTTTCGAGCCAGTTGACCGACCAGGTCGGCGTGTTGCCTTCCGGCGCCGCGTACTCGACATCCGGCACGGCCGTCACGGCCTGAACGGCCTGGTGATTCATCACCAGGTACTGCGTGAACGTGCTCGCGTTCGATTCACTCGCATTCGCGCCCCAGTAGTCGTGAATCCAGCCGCCGTGGCTACCGACGCGATGGCCTTTGTTCACGAAATACTTGAGGAGATTCTGCGCGGGCGGGTTGTTGGCGAGATTGAGGCCGCCACCGTCGCCGAACGCCGCTTCATCGGGGCCGGCCGTGACCACGAGCGAGAACGGCCCGTTGTTCCACACGCCGAGGCTCTTCAGGTAGAGCGCCGGCTGGAGCTGATCGCCCGCGCAGAAGTGCCAGTTGAATACGAGGCCGGCCATCGCTTTCGGCAGCGGCGACAGCGACGGCAGGTTCAGCATCTGCGTGCCGAAATAATGCAGGTAGCCGTGGATCAGCATGCCGTCGGTCTGGCCGTCGAGGTAGGCGAGCGGCAGGTTGACGAACAGCACGCCGCCGTTGCCGTACGTGTTGTAGCCGGACACCAGCCCGAAGGTCGGCGAGGTCAGGATGGTCGTGCCGGTATACGTGCCTTGCGTGACGAAGCTCGGATAGGTGAGGAAGCCGTACACGTAGCCGGAGATGCCTTCGAGCGTGTCGGTGGTGGTGGCCAGCGTCGATGCGAGCGTGTTGGCCGTGTTGCCGGTCGATGTGCTCAGCAGCGAATTGGCGGTATACGTCGTGGTCTTCTTCAGCTTGCCGGTCACGGTGCCGGTCAGCTTGGGGGCCGTCTGGTTCAGCACGCCGCTGCCCTTGGTCGACGTCGCGTACTGGAACCATGCGCCGTGGTTGTAGTTGGCGAGGCCGCCCGGGTTCGACGGGCTGGCGGCCAGAAACTGTGCCGTGCCCGACGTCGATGTCGTCGTCGTGCCCGAGGTGGTCGTCGACGCGAGTGCAGTCGCGGTGGTGGTGCTCGACGAAGCGGTGGTCCACGGCATCGACTTGCCGGGGGGCACCTGAAGCGTGCGCAGCCAGCTGCTCATGCCGGTCACATTGCCGAGGCCGATCATGTTGCCGCCATATTGGTCATACAACACGTAGTCCACCCCGACCATGCTGCTGAAGCGCGATTTCGGGCTGACGTAGAAGCCGGCCGAATTCAGCACGCCGAAATCGTAGACGAGCATCACCTTGCCGCCGTTCAGCGCATAGTTCTGGATCGCCGTTACCAGCGAGTCGGCCGCCGTCGTATGCACCTGATCGGGCAGGATCAGGCCCGGATACTGCGACAGCGACGCGCCGGCCGCCATGAACTGGCTGTCGGTCATCACCTTGATCTGCAGCCCTTCCTCCTGCGCACTGTCGAGCCATGCGGATACGCGCGGATCGGGCAGCGTCAGCGTGTCGGGCACCAGCAGCAGAAGCTGGTTGGTGGCCGCCTGAACGCCGCCCGGACTGAATGCGAACGCGAGCGCGAACAGCGCGAACAGGATCCGCAAGAACTTGCCTGACTTTGCCAACATGGTGTGCTCCTCGCTCAAGGAATGGGGGCGTGCGGCAGCGTGATCCGCGTGCCGCCAGGTCGACCAATCCAGCCCCGTAGGTGTGTGCGGCTGTCCGGTTCGTCGGGTATCGAGCGGTGCGTGTCGACGGCAGCCGGTCGCGCACATGCGTCGGTGCGCGGCGCTGCCTTCGCCGACGAGAGGACTCGATGCGACGCATTGAAAGAAGCGAACAACGTGCCATTGGCGCAGGAGGCCCGGTCCTGCTGGCTTCCTGCGACGCACGTCGCACGGCGCGGTCGCAAACGCGGTGGATTCGTTTCATCGCTGATACGGCGCGTTTGACGGCGCTATCAGCAGACGGAATCGCGATCGCGCGTCAGTGCGCCGGGCCAGCTCGCGCAGTAGGTATAGAGCGTGACGAGCAGCCCGATCAGCAGCGGCCCGCCGAGCAGGAAATAGCAGAACGGCAGAAACAGCAGCGAGCCGTGATGGATGATCGTCGCATGCAGCAGCATCACGAACGGCAGCGCGACCACGAAGTAGCCGAGCACCAGCAGCGATGCGGCGGCCTTTTGCAGCAGCGAGAAATCGAGCGGGTAGTACAGCGCGGCCATCACCAGCGGGATCAGCGCGATCGCCGCGCCGTGCAGCACGAACATGTCGCGCAGATGCAGTTGCGGGACATACGGGAACGTGCCCGGCGTGAGCCAGAAGTACGCGCAAATCAGCAACTGGGTGAAGCTCGCGATACGTAACAGATATGCAACAGGCAGCCAGTTCGCGCGCCGGATGAACGATGCGGCGAAACCGATCGCACAGAGCGCGGCGGTGGCGGCCAGCAGCATGCCGCCCGGCAGGCGGGCCGCGACGTCGATCGACAGCAGCGGCACGCGTGGCGCGTCGGGCGGATAACCGATCACGATCACGTGAAGCGCCGGATCGATCTCGCGCGCGCCCCACGCCATGACCGCGCGCCAGTAGCGCCACGCCAGCGGCAATCCGAACCACAGCGACGCGTACAGCGCGGGCGTCAGCAGCGCGATCGACCACAGCCAGCGCTGCGGATGCGCGTGAATGCGCAGCGAACGGTCGACGGGAGGACGGACGGGATGCGTGTGCACGGCGTCCGCCCGCCTACCAGCGATAGAACACGCTGAGCTCGCCGCCGATCCGCGAGTAGTACGGGTTGTGGTAGTAGGCGAATTCGAGCTGCGTTCCCCACTTGCGCGTGAACCAGTAGCGCCATTTCGCGGTGATCTCGTGGCTGCGGAAATCCGCGATCTGCGTGCCCGAGCCGGTGACCTGATACGCCTCGCGGCCGATCCCGCCGCGCAGCACGATCACGCTCTTGCCGGCTTCGCCGTAGGTGACGGCGCCGTAGTAGCCGGGCGCCTTCACCGATCCGGGCGAATCGACCGTATAGTTCGCACCTGCCTCGAAAATCCACTTCGGCAATGCGTACCAGATCACCCCGGCGTGATAGAGCTGATCGCGGTGACCGCTGCGGTTCCATGCGTAGCCGGCGCCGAGCGATACGACCAGCGAACGATCGGGCAACAGCTTGCGGTTGATCGACGCGTCGATGCGCGCACTCGGCAGGATCGTGCCCGACGTGGTGCCCGAAAAGCCGATCCCGCCGAACCAGTCCGGCCCGAGATCCTGCACGTAGGTCAGCGCGCCGAGCTGCGTGTTCTCGCCGAAGCGGTGCAGTTGCGCCAGTTCGCCGAGGATGGTGCGGCCGCCATCCTGATAGACGCCGCGCAGGTGGACGCCGTACCAGTCGCCGTAGCCGTGCGTCAGGTGCGCGCTCGAATAGCCGAGCGTCAGTTCGGTATGCGTTTCCCGCGGCGCCTGCACATGCGCGACGACGGCATCGGGCAGCGGCGGCCGGTTCGTATCCTCAGGCGTGAATTCGGCGAGCGGCACGCCGTCCGGCAGGCCTTCGGCGTCCACACGCACGAACATCGACTCGTCGCGCATGCGCGGCGTGATGACGGTCGCGGGGGGCGGAGGCTGCACGGCGGCGGCATCGTCCGGCTGCTCCGCCAGCGCCGCGGGCGCGCCGAAGGCGACGCCGCACAGCATCGCGAGGGTGGCAACCGGCGCGCGCGGGCCGCGATGGCTGGGGCGATCAGACATGAGGCGCTCCTTGACGGGATGTATGGAACCAGCCGCTGCGCCACGCGACGAGGTCGCCATGCACGCAGGCATGATTGACGATCGACACGTCGCGCGCGCACGCGCTGACCGGATGACCGGCGACACCGATGCGCGCACCCGTGAGCCGCAGCAGGCCGCCGGCCGACACGACGCCGTCGATGCAGCTCGCGCTGGCGAGCAACACGTCGTCGCGCGCGAATACCGCGCCGTGCAGCAGCGCGTGACGTTCGAGCTCGACGCGATGCGCCTTGACGCTGCCGCGCAGCACGCAGCCTTCGCCGAGGACGAGCGTCCCGTCGACGATCAGATTGCCTTGCACGACCGTATGCGCGGGCAGGCGAACGTCGCACGGCAGCAGGTACCGACCGTGCAGGAAGCGATGCGGCAGCGACGCGAAGTGGCGGGTGAGCGAGATCGCGCGGCGCGGAGCGGCCGCCGTGTCCGCGGGCCGCGGGTCCGGCGCCGCGCCGAAGACGATCGGCTCGCCATACAGGCACGCGAAGCCGCCGGCGCCGCGCAGGCGCACCGTGCCGCCGACCACGACGCCGCGCAGCACCGCGCCGTCGACGTCCACCAGCGGCGCATGCGCGAGCGTGCCGATCGTCGCGCCGCCACGGATGTCGATGCGCTCGTCGGCGAATGCGTACGCCGCCCGCGCGCCGTCGTCGAGCGTGATCGTGCGATCGGCGTGGAGCACGTCGTCGCGATGCGCGTCGCGTGCGACGTGGATCGCGTCCGCGTGCTGCACGGCCAGCCCGAGCGCTTGCCACGGCGGGGCGACGGACGCCTCCGCCGGCGGCGTGCCGGCCACGTGCACGCGCAGCGCGTCGTGCCAGCGCGCGGCGAGCAGCGCCTGATCGACGAACGGCCCGTCGCCGATCGGCAGCGCCGCGACGTCGCTGCGCCGGATCAGTTCATGCAGCAGCGGCAGGAACGGCAGGGTGAGCACGCCGGCCACCGGCACCATCACGTTGAAGGTCGTCATCGCTCATCGCTCCGGTTTCAGTTGCCGGCGGAAACGCTCGGTCTTGTCCCATTTCAGTTCGCGGCGCAACGCGGCGTCGAGCAGGAGCCCCCAGAGCGCGGAGACGACCGCCGCAATCGTCACGCAAAAGCCGACGACGTTGACCGGCACGAGCCGCAGGCGCGTCGCGCGGCCGTCGAGCCGCGCGGCGACGACGATCTCGAAGAACACGCCGAAGTTGCCGAAAGTGCTGAACGAGAACAGCGCGAACAGCGACAGCAGCAAACCGAGCGCGGTCGAGTTCACGCCGTTGAACAGGTAGAGCGCGAGCGCGGCGCTCCAGGCGATCGCGAGCAGCGCGGGCATCGCGAATACGCCGAGCAGCAGCGCGCCGTCGAGCCGGCAGCGCCGCGAAATCAGCGGATTGCGCAGCACCGGCAGCAGATAGCGCAGCATCGTCTGGTTGTGGCCCTTCGCCCAGCGCGTCAGTTGCCGGGCGCGGACGGCCCAGCGCTCCGGCACTTCCTCGTAGCATTCGGCGTGGTTCAGATAGACCGTGCGCCAGTCGCTGAGCAGCAGGCGGTAGGTCATGTCGGTGTCTTCGGCGAGCGTGTCGTCGCACCAGCCGCCCACGGCGTCGAGCGCGCTCTTGCGGATGCCGCCGACCGTGCCGCCATATTGCGGCACCAGATCGAGATTGTTGCGGGCTTGCTGGTTGACCTGGTAGCCGCCCGCGCGCTCGAGATCGAGCAGCCGCGCGAGCAGGTTGCTGTCGGCGTTCTGCGGCACGACGCGGCCCATCACCGCGCCGACTTCCGGGTCGAAGAACGGCGCGACGAGTTCCTTCAGCAGCCCGGGGCGCGGCAGGTAGTCGGCATCGAATACCACCATGATGTCGCCGCGGATGAAGCGCAGCGCATCCTTCAGCGCGGCCGCCTTGCCCGGCTTGCCGGTCTCGCGGTGAAACGGCTGGATCAGCTCGGGCGCGAGCGCCCGGACTTCCTCGATCAGCGCGCGCGTGTTGTCGGTCGAGCGGTCGTTGACCGGAATGATCGTCAGCCGGTCGCGCGGGTAGGTCGTGGCCAGCAGCGCCATCAGGCAATCGACGATGACGGTTTCCTCGTTGTGGGCGGCGACGAAGACCGTGAGCCGCGGCCAGTCGCCGTGGGTCATCGTCCGGTAGGGCGCATGCTGCGGCTTGAACAGGCGGTCGATGCTGAATACGTAGTGCCGTGCGGCATACGCGCACGTCAGCAGCGTGAACAGCCACAGGTAGGCAACGCACGGCATCAGCAGCAACTTGGGATCGAACGTGAGGTCCGGCGGGGTGGCGGGCGGCGGCGCGAGCGACGCATCCGGATCGGGCGACGCCTGCGCGGAGACGGACAGCGTCACGCTGTCGAGCGCGGCTCGCTCCACCGCGATCGCGATGTGTGCGGCGTTCGCGGCGTTGACAGCGGGCGCGCCGAACCGGGCGGGTTCGGCAATTGCCTGCGAGGCGGTGTCGGTATCGCGCACGATCAGCGAGCAGGCAAGCGCGATCAGCAGCAGGATGACTTGCTCGCAGAGTGACGCCGTGCGCGTTTTCTTCATGTCTGGTCCCCGGTCCCGCAACGACGACCGGTGAGCGCCGAAGCGCTGCGTGGATCGCGCGGATGTCAATGGAAAGCGGCGGCGCGTCCGTCGCGCAGGGGCCGTGGTCGGGTGCCCCGGACGGACGCGTTGCGTCGCCTCCCGGCTTCGTTGCCTTGGCGTCCCCGTCCGTCTGCTGCCGTGCGAGTGCTTCGGGACACCTGTCCGACATCAAGCAAGGCGTGAGCCATCTGCCCGGATGCCCCGTGCGGCAAGGCGCCGTACCCGGGAAGCGGATCCGGGACGCGCGTGGGCGGCGCGTTTTGATTCACTGACGAATCAGCGTGCACGGATCGCATTCAGCCCGCGCGGCGCCGGCGGCAAGCGTTGCGCATTTCGCGTGGCGGCCGGTTCGTCCCGTCCATTGGGGCGCAGGCGGCGGTATGGCGGTCGCAACGCGCGCCGGTTTCGCATGAGGAAAATGGAACGCACTCCGATGTATTTGCCGGATTCGGTGCCGCGTTACACATTCGCAACATTTCCCGCGCACCGATTCGTGTGACGCAAGCGCCGTCTCGGGCCGGAGAAATTCCGTACGCGCGACGGCGGCCGACGGCCGCGCGCGCGCCACGCGCTGCACCGACGAAAGGGGCGAATCGCGGCGACGCAACGCGCGTCGAAAGATGCGCGCGCTTCGATGCGTCACGCGTGACGACAGGCATGCGCGATTCGTCGGACGACGTCGTGTGACGGATCGCGCGTGCGTCCCGCTGTTTGTCGTTGTCGCGGGGGGCGGCGATGCGGGCGCCCGTAGCAGTTGTGAAACATTCCGCAACGCGCCGCGTGCACACGATCGCCGTGAAACGAAGCGGGCCGGGATGCGGGCCGGCTGGTTTGAATATTGCTGTAGCAGGAGGACCTGACACGCGACACGGCGAGGAGCTGCTCATGACGTGATGGATCCACCGCAACCGGCCGGTAGTACGACGATTCGCGCGGCCCGGACCGCGCGGACGAGGTGGCCCGCTCGCCCCGCAGCACCACGGCATGTCGATCGCGCGCGAGTACGGGGTGCGCCGCCCGAATACATGCTTCGCGCCACGTGCAGGATCGCCACGCGCGAAGCGGCTAAACGAGGACAACGATGAAGAAGATCTTGCTTGTGTTCGGGACTCGGCCGGAGGCCATCAAGATGGCGCCGCTGGTGCGCGCGCTGAAGGCGCAGGCGGGTGTCGACGCCCGGGTATGCGTGACCGCGCAGCATCGGCAAATGCTCGACCAGGTGCTGACGCTGTTCGACATCAAGCCCGACTACGATCTCAACCTGATGCGGCAGGGCCAGACGCTGACCGACGTGACGACCGGCATTCTTCAGGCGATCGGCATGGTCTTCGACGAATTGCGTCCGGACGTCGTGCTGGTGCACGGCGATACGACGACCACGCTCGCGGTGAGCCTCGCGGCGTTCTATCGCTATCTGCCGGTCGGGCACGTGGAGGCCGGGCTGCGCAGCGGCGACATCTGGTCGCCGTGGCCGGAGGAACTGAATCGCCGCGTGACCGATGCGGTGTCGTCATGGCATTTCGCGCCGACCGGGCAGGCACGCGACAACCTGCTGAGCGAGGGCGTGCCGGGCGGGGCGGTCTCGCTGACCGGCAATACCGTGATCGACGCGTTGCACGAGGTCAAGCGCATGCTCGATCGCACCGCCGCGCTAACGGACCGGATCGCCGCGTACTTCCCGTTTCTCGAACCGTCGCGGCGCGTCGTGCTGATCACCGGCCATCGCCGCGAAAGTTTCGGCGAACCGTTCCGGAATTTCTGCGACGCGCTCTGCACGCTGGCGAAACGCTATCCCGATGCGCAGTTCGTCTATCCGCTGCACCTGAATCCGAACGTGAGGGAGCCGGCGCGCGCGCGGCTCGGCGGCGTACCCAACATCTACCTGATCGAGCCGCAGGAATATCTTTCGTTCGTATTCCTGATGTCGCGCGCGTATTTCATCATCACGGATTCGGGCGGCATTCAGGAGGAAGGGCCGGCGCTCGGCAAGCCGGTGCTCGTCACGCGCGAGACGACCGAACGGCCCGAGGCGATTCAGGCCGGCACCGCGCGGCTCGTCGGGACCGACCAGGACAGGATCGTGTGGGAGGCGTCGCGGCTGTTCGACAGCGAGAGCGCTTACGAGGAAATGTCGCGCGCGAGCAATCCGTATGGCGACGGCCATGCGAGCGAGCGGATCGTGCACGCGTTGATGCGTACGCCCGGCGTGCCCACGAAGACGACGAGTTTCGCGATGGGTGCCGCCGAAATGCCGTTCAACGCGCTCACGCTCGGGTTGCAGGCGTTGCGCTCGCCGTGAGGAAGACCATGCGGTAACGCGTTTCGACGCGTTCGCGCGCATCCATCGAGCATCCGGTCCGGCCGCGAGGTCGGCCGGATGTTTGCACGTGTGCGCCCCGACACGAATCGCCCCGTTGCATTCGCCAGCCATGCCGCCGACACGCCCCGTTCCCGGCCGTGTTTTCTTCCCGTTTGCCTAAAACTCCCGAATCGCCCCAATCCGACGTCGAATCCAAAATGGTTCGATAATGCCGACGGCGATCCATGCGGACGAGCGGCCGGCCGGCGTTCGGTTGAAAGGTTGCACGGGCAACCGGCCGACCGCATCGTTCGCGGCATCCGCCCGGCCGTGCCTGCACGGGACACGGCCGACGAAACGGCGCCACGCCTGCCTGATCGTTCGGAATGTGCGCCGCGCCGTTCGAATCCCCACCCGATGCCTGCCCGGCCGGCATCGCAACCAGGAGGTGAACGATGATCACGCTGACCGTCAACGGTAGCGAGCAGCACTTCGACGGCAATCCCGACATGCCGTTGCTCTGGTATCTGCGCGATGTCCTCGGCCACACCGGCACCAAGTTCGGCTGCGGCATGGCGCTGTGCGGTGCGTGCACCGTCCATCTCGACGGCGTGGCGATCCGGTCTTGCATCACGCCGGTCGCGGCGGCTTCCGGCAAGCGCGTGACGACGATCGAGGGGCTGTCGACGGACCTCACGCACCCGCTGCAGCAGGCGTGGCAGGAGTTGAACGTCGCGCAGTGCGGCTACTGCCAGTCCGGGCAGATCATGCAGGCCGCGTCGCTGCTGAAGACGAACCCGCATCCGAGCGACGCCGACATCGACGATGCGATGTCCGGCAACATCTGCCGCTGCGGCACCTATACGCGCATTCGCGCGGCGATCCGGCTGGCCGTGCGCCGCGGAGGTGCCGCATGAGCGCATCCGAACTCTCCGTCCACAACGAAAGCCGCCGCGCGCTGCTGCTCGGCTTCGCGTCAGGCGGGCTGCTGCTCGCGTTCGGCGTGCCGTCGCTCGCGCAGGCGGCCGCGCCCGTGCAGCCGCCCGTCAGCGCGAATCCGCGATACGGCGGCGCGGGCATGCCGCACGGCTTGCGCGACGATCCGAACCTGTTCGTTGCGATCGCAACGGACGGCACCGTCACGGTGACCTGCATCCGCTCCGAGATGGGGCAGGGCGTGCGCACGAGCGTCGCGCTCGTGGTGGCCGACGAGCTGGGCGCGGACTGGGCGCGCGTGAAGGTCGCGCAAGCGGTCGGCGACGAGGCGCGTTACGGTAACCAGAACACCGATGGGTCGCGCAGCTTGCGCCAGAGCTTCGCCGCGCTGCGCCGCGCGGGCGCGGCCGCGCGCACGATGCTCGCGCAGGCGGCCGCTGCGGAGTGGGGCGTCGACGTGCGCCAGGTCAAGGTGACGGTGCACGAGGTCGTCGACCCGAAGACCGGACGCACGCTCGGCTTCGGCGAGTTGGCGGCGAAGGCGGCCGCGCTGCCGGTGCCGGATACGACGACGCTCGCGTTGAAGGCGCCGGCCGAATTCCGCTATATCGGCCAGGGCAGGACGGCGCTGATCGACGGACGCGACATCGTCGGCGGCCGCGCACGGTACGGGATCGATACGCGGCTCGACGGCATGCTGTATGCGGTCGTCGCGCGATCGCCGGCCTACGGCGACACGGTCGCGTCGTTCGATGCGTCGGCCGCCGAGAAGCTGCCGGGCGTCGTCAAGGTCGTGCAACTGGCGTCGACGCCGCTGCCGTCCGGCTTCCAGCCGCTCGGCGGCGTGGCCGTCGTCGCGCGCGATACGTGGACGGCCATCCAGGCACGCGCGCAGTTGAAGATCGACTGGAAGCGCGGGCCGCATGCGGGCTACGACTCGGCCGCCTATCGCAAGACGCTCGAAGCGGCCGCCGCGCAGCCGGGCGACGTGATCCGCAACGACGGCGACGCGGCGGCCGCGCTCGCCGGCGCCGCGAAACGCGTGCGTGCGACGTACTACGTCCCGCATCTCGCGCACGCGACGATGGAGCCGCCCGCGGCCGTCGCGCGCGTGGCCGACGGCCGTTGCGAAGTGTGGACCTGCACGCAGGCGCCGCAGACCACGCGCGACGAGATCGCGAAGGCGCTCGGCTTGCCGACCGAGCGCGTGACGGTCAACGTGACGCTGCTCGGCGGCGGCTTCGGGCGCAAGTCGAAGCCCGATTACGTGGTGGAAGCCGCGCTGCTGTCGAAGGCGGTCGGCGCGCCCGTGAAGCTGACCTTCACGCGCGAGGACGACATCGCGCACGACTACTTCCACGCGGTGTCGCTCGAGGCGTTCGACGGCGGGATCGATGCGTCGGGGAAGGTCGTCGCGTGGCAGCATCGCACGGTCGCGCCGTCGATCCAGTCGACGTTCCGGGCCGGCGTCGTGCACGAGCAGCCGGGCGAGCTCGCGCAGGGCATCGCGGATCTGCCGTTCGCGATTCCGAACGTGCGGATCGAGAATCCGGCCGCCGAAGCGCACACGCGGATCGGCTGGTTCCGTTCGGTGTACAACATCCCGCATGCGTTCGGGATCCAGAGTTTCGTGTCGGAGCTCGCGCATGCGGCCGGCCGCGATCCGAAGGATTTCCTGCTCGAACTGATCGGGCCCGCGCGGCGTTTCGAACCGCACATCACGGTGAGGAACGTGAACTACGGCGAGGATCCCGCGCTGTATCCGGTCGATACGGGGCGGCTGCGGCGCGTGGTCGAGACGGTCGCGCGCGAAGCCGGCTGGGGGCGCAAGCTGCAGAAGGGGCACGGGCTCGGGATCGCCGCGCATCGCAGCTTCGTGTCGTACACGGCCGCCGTGTGCGAGGTTCAGGTCGGCGCGGACGGCGGGATCTCGGTGCCGCGCGTCGACATCGCGATCGACTGCGGGCCGCAGGTCAATCCGGAGCGCGTGCGCTCGCAGCTCGAGGGCGCGGTGGTGATGGGGCTCGGCATCGCGCTGCACGGGGAGATCACGTTCAAGGACGGCCACCCGGAGCAGAGCAACTTCAACGGCTTCCAGGTGCTGAGGATGAACGAGGCGCCGCGCGAGATCCGCGTGCATCTCGTCGCGCCGGACGACTACTCGACGCCGCTCGGCGGCGTCGGCGAACCGGGCCTGCCGCCCGTCGCGCCGGCGCTGACCAACGCGATCTTCGCGGCGACCGGCACGCGCATCCGCAGCCTGCCGGTGGCCGATCAGCTCGCGAAACCGCGGGCGGGTTGACGCAACCACCGTTCGTGGCGGCGGCGCCGGGCCGCATCGCGCGGCCCGGCCCGCCTCCCGGTGCGCGGACTCGCGCGAGCGTCGTTGTCGGTTGCGAACGACCGTGCTAAATTTCCGCCAGCCGGAATGCTGACGATCGTGCCGACGCCGAAGGCCATCGTGCGTTCGTCGCGAACCGGCCGAGCGGGCGGATCCCGCGGACCATACCGATGCCCGGCCACGCCGCGCAAGGAGAGAGAAGCGCATGAAAGCCCTGTTGTGTACCGCATTCGGCCCGATCGACCGCTTGCGCATCGAGGACGTCGCGATTCCCGAACCGGCTGCCGGGCAGGTCCGGATCCAGGTGAAGGCGGCGTCGCTCAATTTTCCCGACGCGCTGATCGTCCAGGGGCTCTATCAGGTGAAACCGGCGCTGCCGTTTTCGCCGGGCGCCGAGTTTGCCGGCGTGATCGATGCGGTCGGCGACGGCGTCACCGCATGGCGGCCCGGCGATTCCGTGATGGCGTTTACCGGGCACGGCGGGTTCGCGCAGCAGTGCGTGGCCGATGCGCACCAGCTCGCCGCGTTGCCGCCGGGCATGACGTTCGAGCAGGGCGCGGCGCTCGTGCTCGCGTACGGTACGTCGCTGCACGCGTTGCAGCAGCGTGCGCGGTTGCAGGCGGGCGAGACGCTGCTCGTGCTGGGTGCGGCCGGCGGCGTCGGGCTCGCCGCGATCGAGATCGCGAAAGCGCTCGGTGCGCGCGTGATCGCGGCGGCGTCGAGCGCGGACAAGCTCGCGCTGTGCCGCGAAGCGGGCGCCGACGAAACGATCGACTATGCGACCGAGGATCTGCGCCGCCGCGTGGACGAACTGACCGGCGGGCGCGGGGCCGACGTCGTCTACGATCCGGTGGGCGGCGCATGCAGCGAAGCGGCGCTGCGTGCGACCGCGTGGCGCGGCCGGTTTCTCGTGGTCGGCTTCGCGGCCGGCGAGATTCCGAAGATCGCGCTGAACCTCGCGCTGCTGAAGGAGCGCGACATTCTCGGCGTGTTCTGGGGCGATGCGGTGCGGCGCGATCCGGCGCAGCATGCCGCGAACATGCGGCTGCTCGCCGAATGGTTCGCGGCCGGCAAGGTGCGGCCCGCGATCACCGAGCGCGTGTCGCTGGACGGTGCGGTCGACGCGATCGCGCGGATGGCGAACCGGCAGGTGAAGGGCAAGGTGGTGATTTTCCCGGACGCGTGATCCGGTTTCGCCGCGCGGCGATTCAACGCGGGCCGCGCGGCGGGTTCTTCATGACGACGGGCGCGGGGCGACCGTTGTAAAGGCATCCTCGCCATGTAGTCAGACGCACGATGTCGAGCGGCGGTGAAGCGAACCGCCGCGCCGCGGCGTCAATCCTTCGGCAGACGCAGCGTATCGAGCGCGTGCTGCGAAAACTCGACCCAGAACCGCTCGTTCGCGATGCCGGCCTGCAGCACCAGATGCTGCAGGCGCTTCGTGCGTGACTCGCCGGCCGCCGGAGCGCCGGCCGCCGGGTCGCCGGCCGCCGGATCGCCGGCCGCCAAAAAATCACGCGCCTCGATTTGCAGATACAGGTCGAGCTTTTCCTGATGCAGCGCGATGCGCCGCCGGATCTCGTCCTCGAGGCCGGCCGGCCCGAGCACGGCCTCCGCGCGCAGGCGCACCATCAATGCTTCGCGCAACGGCGTCGGATCTTCCGGTTCGGCGATCCAGCGCCGCAATTCCTTCTTGCCGGCCGGCAGGATCCGGTACGCGCGCTTGCGGCCGCGACCGGATTCGGCCGGCAGCGATTCGATCCAGCCCGCTTCCTCGAGACGCCCGAGTTCGCGATAGATCTGCTGATGCGTCGCCTGCCAGAAGTAGCCGATCGAGCGATCGAAACGATCGGCGAGCTCGGACCCCGAACCGGGACGTTCGGCGAGGGCGGTGAGAAGCGCGTGAGGCAGGGACATGTCGGATCGAAGGAGGCTGCGCAATGGCCTGCATCTTGCCATATCGGGGCCACGGCACAAACGACGGGACTCTGTTTATGCAACATGTTGCATAAACGAGGGCGGCGAGCTACCATCCGTGCAACTTGTTGCATAAAAATTGGAGAC
Source organism: Burkholderia anthinoferrum (assembly GCF_002925705.1). NCBI lineage: Bacteria > Pseudomonadati > Pseudomonadota > Betaproteobacteria > Burkholderiales > Burkholderiaceae > Burkholderia > Burkholderia anthinoferrum. The sequence goes on along the minus strand of NZ_LFZP01000037.1, from coordinate 48,706 downwards.
GCTCCCGATGACCTCCCGTTATCCGCATTTGACGACCCCGCTCGAACTCGGCTTCACGTCGCTCCGGAACCGCGTGCTGATGGGGTCGATGCACGTCGGCCTCGAGGAGGCGCCGAACGGCTTCGAGCGGATGGCGGCGTTCTATGCGGAGCGCGCACGGGGCGAGGCCGGGCTGATCGTCACGGGCGGCTTCGCGCCGAACGAGCGTGGCCGCCCGGCGCCCGGCGGCGCGATGCTGACGACCGAAGCGGACGCCGAACGCCATCGTGTCGTGACGCGCGCGGTGCACGCGGAAGGCGGCAGGATCGCGTTGCAGATCCTGCATTTCGGGCGCTATGCGTATCACCCCGCGCTCGCGGCGCCCAGCGCGCTGAAGGCGCCGATCAACCGGTTCACGCCGCATGCGCTGACGAGCGACGAGGTCGACGAGACGATCGCCGATTTCGTGCGATGCGCGGCGCTCGCGCAGCATGCGGGCTACGACGGCGTCGAGATCATGGGCTCCGAGGGCTACCTGATCAACGAATTCATCGCCGCGCGCACGAACCATCGCGACGATGCGTGGGGCGGTGCGTACGACAACCGTATCCGCTTCGCGGTCGAGATCGTGCGGCGCGTGCGCGAACGCGTCGGCGCGAAGTTCATCGTCATCTACCGGCTGTCGATGCTCGATCTCGTCGAAGGCGGCTCGACGCTCGACGAGGTGATCCGGCTCGCGCGGGCGATCGAGGCGGCCGGCGCGACGATCCTCAACACCGGTATCGGCTGGCACGAGGCGCGCATTCCGACCATCGCGACCAAGGTGCCGCGCGCCGCGTATGCGTGGGTGACGCGGCAACTGATGGGCAAGGTCGGCATTCCGCTCGTCGCGACCAACCGGATCAACACGCCGGAAGTCGCCGAGCAACTGCTCGCCGACGGCTATTGCGACATGGTGTCGATGGCGCGGCCGTTCCTCGCCGATGCCGAATTCGTCCGCAAGGCGCGGGAAGGGCGCGCGGACGAAATCAACACGTGCATCGGCTGCAACCAGGCGTGTCTCGACCATACGTTCAGCGGCAGGATCACGTCGTGCCTCGTGAACCCGCGTGCGTGCCATGAAACCGAGCTCGTGATTCGTCCCGCGCCGCGGCGCAAGCGGATTGCGGTGGTCGGCGCGGGGCCGGCGGGCCTCGGCTTCGCGGTCACGGCGGCCGAACGCGGTCACGCGGTCACGCTGTACGAGGCCGGCGCCGAGATCGGCGGCCAGTTCAACCTCGCGAAGAAAGTGCCCGGCAAGGAAGAGTTCAACGAGACGCTGCGCTACTTCCGCCGGCAGATCGAGCTGCGCGGCATCACGCTGCACGTCAATACGCGTGCGAGCGCCGAGATGCTGTTGCAACGCGAATTCGACGAAGTGGTGATCGCGACGGGCATCGTGCCGCGTACACCGCCGATCGAAGGCATCGACCATCCGAAGGCGCTCGGCTATCTCGACGTGCTGCGCGACGGCATGGCCGTCGGCCGCAGCGTCGCGATCGTCGGCGCGGGCGGCATCGGCTTCGACGTCGCCGAATATCTCGTTCATCGCGACGGCGGCGAGCGCGTCGATGCCGACCGTTTCTTCAGCGAATGGGGGGTCGACAGCACGTATGCGACCGCGGGCGGGCTCGGCGCCGCGCGGCCCGAGCCGGCGGCGCGGCACGTGCATCTGCTGCAGCGCAAGGCGTCGAAAGTCGGCGACGGGCTCGGCAAGACCACCGGATGGATTCACCGCGCGGCGCTGAAGGCGCGCGGCGTCGGGATGTCGTCGGCGGTCACGTACCGCCGCATCGACGACGACGGTTTCCACGTGACGATCGACGGCGTCGAGCAGACGCTGCCGGTGGACAACGTCGTGATCTGCGCGGGGCAGGAGCCGTCGCGCGAGCTGGCGGAGCAACTGCAAGCCGCCGGATGCCGCGTGCATCTGATCGGCGGCGCATACGAGGCCGCCGAACTCGATGCGAAGCGCGCGATTCACCAGGGCACGACGCTGGCCGCGACGCTTTGATACCGACTCGTTTCCATTCGATCCAACAACGTTACTGGAGACCGCGATGACGCACTCACTGCTGAATGTTCATCCCGCCGTCGCGAAATCGCTCGACGCGTGGCACGCGATGGTCGAGCGCAAGGATTTCGGCGCGCTGGAATCGATCGTCCATCCGGACGCCGTGTTCCGTTCGCCGATGGCGTTCAAGCCGTACGGGCCGGCGCCCGCGCTGCTGATGGCGCTGCGCACGGTGATCACGATCCTCGAGAATTTCACGTATCACCGCCAGTTCGCGACCGACGACGGCAAGAGCGTCGTGCTCGAGTTTGACGCGACCGTCGGCGACAAGGCGCTGAAGGGGATCGACATGATCCGCTTCGACGACGACGGGCGGATCGTCGAATTCGAGGTAATGATCCGGCCGTTCAATGCGCTGCAGGCGCTCGGCGCGGAAATGGGCGCACGGCTCGGGCAGCAGTTGCCGGCGTTCAAGACCGGCGGGTGAGCGGGAACACGCGCTAGCGTGCAACCGGCTTGCGGCCGCGTTGCCGGCCCCGCGCGAGGTCGGGCGCAGCGTCGACGACGCGCACGGCAAGCGCGTACGTGTGCGGGTGCACGCGTTCACGGCACGCAATCGGCCGCAGGCCGACAAGCCGCGGATGCAGTTCGGTTTCCCGCCGCAGACGCGCGGAGCGGCATCCCAAGCTGTCAAAATCCTGACGAATCAAGTTGATATATTGTATCATCCGAGGTTTTCGTCGCCGGCCGGGCGGGCTGCCCGGGCCGCTCGTGTGCGACGACATCCTGCGAAGATCGATACGACGTGACGAGAATCGGACACACCCCGGCGCGCGGGGCGCGGCGCCATGCCGCGCCGCGCCGGAACGCGAGCGCCTGGCGCACGCGCGCGGCACGCGGTTGCACGACCTTGGTCGGCTGCGCGATCGCGACCACCGGCGCGCTGGCCGCCGAAGCCGCCGCATCGGCGGCGGACGACCGGCACGCGCTGCCGGCGATCAGCGTCACGGCTTCGTCCGCACCGGCCGACCCGCTGACGCAACCGCTCGAAACGGGCTCGCGGCTCGGGCTCGCGAGCCTCGACACGCCTGCGAGCGTCGAAACCGTCACGGCCGATACGATCGAAGCACGCGGCGATCGCACCGTGCTCGACGCGGTCACGCGCACGGCCGGCTTTGCGAGCGCGATCGCACCAGGCACGGGTGGCACCGCATCGAGCGTGCGCGGCTTCAGCGGGCAGGAATCGGTGATGATGCTGCTCGACGGCGTGCGGCTGATGCCGGCGGCCGGCACGATCACGTTTCCGTTCGACACGTGGTCGGTCGCGCGCATCGAGGTGCTGCGCGGGCCGGCATCGGTGCTGTACGGCGAAGGGGCGATCGGCGGGGTCGTGAACGTGGTGCCGAAGCGGCCCCGGCGCGCGCGCGAGACGACGCTGCAGGCCGGCATCGGCCCCGACGGCGCGAAGCGCTTCGCGTTCGATACGACGGGCGCGCTCGGCCCGCGGCTGTCGTACCGCTTCTACGCGAGCGATGCGCGCGCGAACGGTCTCGCCGAGCGGGCCGATACGCATACGACGGCCATCGGCGGCGCGCTGACAGTCGACGTGAGCCCCCGGCTCACGCTGACGCTCGACTACGACTACGGGCGCCAGATGCCCGCGACGTACTATGGCGTGCCCGCGCCGAACGGCGTGCTCGATCCGTCGCTGCGCAAGCTGAACTACACGGTCGGTGACGCGACGATTTCGTACTACGACCAGTGGACGCGCCTGTCGGCCAGCTACCGGCCCGCGGCCGGCGTGACGATCGACAACCAGCTCTACTACCTGACCTCGAACCGCCACTGGCGCAACGCGGAATCGTATGTGCTTGACCGCGCGACGGGACGTGTCACGCGCGGCGACTATCTCGACATCGGCCACCATCAGCGACAGATCGGCGACCGGCTGAGCGCGCGCTTCGACGGCATGCTGTTCGGTCGCGCGAACCGTTTCGTCGTCGGCACGGAATTCAGCCAGACCACGTTCAACGGCATCAACAATTCGCCGTACGGCGGCGAAACGACGGTACCGGCGCACGGCTTCGATCCCGGCGTATTCACGAGCCCGAACCCGACCGTGCCGCAGTTCAGCACGCGCGCGCGGCAGGCGGCGGTATTCGCCGAGAACCGGCTCGAGGTGCTGCCGCGGCTCGCGTGGGTGAGCGGCCTGCGCTACGACCACATCGCGTTCAGCCGCGAGCAGGCGGCGACCGGCGCGCGCTTCGACAAGCGATTCGCGAACGTCGGCTGGCGCACCGGTTTCGTGTTCGACATCGCACCGACGTTCAGCGCGTATGCGCAGTACACGACGGGCGCGGAGGGCGTCGGCTCGCTGTTGACGCTGTCGGCGTCGCAGGCGGGCTACCGGCTCGCGACCGGCGAGCAGTGGGAAGCCGGCCTCAAGCAGACGCTGCTCGACGGTCGCGCGTACTGGACGTTCGCCGTGTACGACATCACGAAGCGCAACCTGCTCAGCACCGATCCGTTCAATCCGGCGCTGCGCCAGCAGGTTGGCCGGCAGTCGTCGCGCGGCGTCGAGCTGACGGGCGGCGCGCGGCTGCCGCACGGCTGGACGGTCGATGCGAACGTCGCGCTGCTGCGTGCGCGCTACGACACATTCAACCAGACGGCCTGCGGCGCGACGGTGTCGCGGGCCGGCAACGTGCCGTCCGGCGTGCCGCAGCGGACCGCGAACCTGTGGCTCGGCTGGGCGTTCGCCGAGCGCTGGCAGGCGAATGCGGGCGTGCGCTACGTCGGGCCGACCTACGGCGACGACGCCAATCGCATACAGGTGCCGTCGTATACGGTGTTCGATGCGTCGCTGCGCTGGCAGCCGACGTCGCGCACCGAGCTCGCGCTGACGCTGCGCAATCTCGCGAACCGCACGTACGCGGCGACGACGTCGAACGGCGGCGAGCAATGGCTGCTCGGCCCGTCGCGCTCGGCGGAGCTCGTCGCGACGATGCGCTTCTAGGCCGGCACGACATGCGTGCCGTCACCCACATGCTCGACATCGAACGCGTGCGCTGGTCTCCCGGCGGCGCGGCCGACGTGCTCGATTCGGTGACGCTGACGGTGGCCGAAGGCGAATTCGTCGGGCTGGTCGGCCCGAACGGCAGCGGCAAGACGAGCCTGCTGCGCTGCGTGTTCCGCTACGCGCGCCCCGACGCGGGCCGCGTCGCGCTCGACGCCGAGGACGTGTGGCGCATGCGGCCGCGCGCGGTCGCGCGGCGCATCGCGGTGCTGCAGCAGGAAACGCCGGACGATTTCGGGCTGACGGTCGACGAACTGGTCGGCATGGGCCGCACGCCGCACAAACGGGCGTTCGACGGGGAATCGGCCGACGATCGCCGGATCGTCGATTCCGCGCTGCACGACGTCGGCCTCGTCGAGCGCCGCGCCCAGCGTTTCGCGTCGCTGTCGGGCGGCGAGAAGCAGCGCGCGCTGCTGGCTCGCGCGCTCGCGCAGCAGCCCGAACTGCTGTTGCTCGACGAACCGACCAACCATCTCGACCTGCGTCACCAGCTCGAACTGCTCGCGCGCGTGCGCCGCCTCGGCATCGCGACGCTCGCGACGATTCATGACCTCAATCTCGCGGCCGCGTATTGCGACCGGCTCCATGTGCTCGCGCACGGCCGCGTCGTCGCGTCCGGCGCGCCGGACGACGTGCTGACCGAAGCGCTGCTGCGCGACGTGTTCGGCGTCGCCGCGCTCGTCGATCGCCATCCCGTCACGGGCCGCCCGCGCATCACGCCGCTTCATCCGGAATGACCGCCATGCCGTTTACTCTCTTGTCCTTCGTGTCCCGCCGGCTGCTTGCCGCCGCCGTGCTCGGCTGCGCGGCCGTTCACGCGCTCGCCTATCCGGTCACCGTGCGCAGTTGCGACCGCGACGTGACGTTCGAGCATGCGCCACGGCGTGCGGTGAGCAACGACGTGAACCTCACCGAGATGATGCTCGTGCTTGGCCTGAAGGACCGGCTCGTCGGCTATACGGGCATCGGCGGCTGGAAGACGGGCACCGCGCGCGTGCGCGACGCATTGCGCGGCGTGCCCGAACTGGCGAGCCAGTATCCGTCGCTGGAAGTGCTGGCCGCCGCGCGCGCAGACTTCTATCTCGCCGGCTGGAACTACGGGATGCATGTCGGCGGGCCGGTGACGCCGGCGACGCTCGCGCCGTTCGGCATCCGCACGTACGAACTGACCGAATCGTGTTCGCACGTGATGAAGCAGTCGGCCGCATCGTTCGACGACGTGTTCCGCGACCTGACCAATCTCGGCCGGATCTTCGGCGTCGATGCGCGCGCCGCGCAGGTCGTCGCCGCGATGCGCGCGCGGCTCGCGGCGGTGTCGCGTGCGATCGGGCGCCCGGCGCCAGTGCGCGTGTTCGTGTACGACAGCGGCACCGACAAGCCGATGACGGCGGGCGGGCTCGCGATGCCGACCGCGCTGCTCGCGGCGGCGGGCGCACGCAACGTGATGGACGACCTGCCGCGCAGCTGGACGCAGGTGAGCTGGGAAAGCGTGGTCGCGCGCGATCCGCAGGTGATCGTGATCGTCGACTATTCGGCGGTCACGGCCGCGCAGAAGCAGCAGTTCCTGTCGAGCCAGCCGGCGCTCGCGCGCGTGGCCGCGATCCGCGACCGGCGCTTCGTCGTGATTCCGTACGATGCCGCGACGCCGGGCCCCGAGAACGTCGCGGCCGTCGAGACGCTCGCACGCGCGCTGTATCCGGCCGCATTTGCCGGAGCGGCGCGATGAGCGTGCGCGGGCAGGTGGCGCGGCCCCGCATGCGCGTGGTGCTGCCGGCGCTGGCCGTGCTGCTGATCGCGTCGATCGTCGTGTCGGCCGCGTTCGGCCCGGCGCCGATCGCGATGCCGGCCGCGGTGCGGATCGTCGCCGCGCACGTCGCGTCGGCGTTCGGCGGCGCCGACGCGTTCGCCGCGGCAGCGGGCGACGACAGCATCGTGTGGCTGATCCGGATGCCGCGTGCGCTGCTGGCCGCGATCGTCGGCGCGACGCTGGCGACGGTCGGCGTCGCGTTGCAGGCGGCGACCGCGAACCGCCTGGCCGATCCGCACCTGCTCGGCGTGAGCGCGGGCGCGATGCTCGGCGCGGTCGCGGTCACGGTGGTGGCCGGCGCGGCGTTCGGCCCGTTCACGCTGTCGGCCGCCGCCTTTGCGGGGGCGCTCGCGGCCACGGCGTGCGTGGTCGCGCTCGCTTACCGGAGCGGCCGGCTCGAATCGGACCGGCTGCTGCTCGCGGGCGTGTCGGTGTCGTTCATGATGGCCGCGTTCGGCAACCTGCTGCTGTATCTCGGCGACCAGCGCGCCGCATCGTCGGTGCTGTTCTGGATGCTCGGCGGCGTCGGGCTCGCGCGCTGGGACCTGCTGCCGGTGCCGGCCGTGTGCGCGGTGCTCGCCGTCGGCGCGCTCCATGCGCGCCGGCGCGAACTGAATGCGCTGATGTCGGGCGACGTCGCCGCCGCGTCGCTCGGCGTGCCGAGCGCACGGATGCGGCGCGAGGTGTTCGTCGTCGCGTCGTTCGCGACGGGCGCGATGGTCGCGGTAAGCGGCGCGATTGGCTTCGTCGGGCTCGTGACGCCGCATCTGTGCCGTCGCGTCGCCGGCGCCGAGCATGGCCGGCTGCTGCCGGTCGCCGCGCTCGCGGGCGCGATCCTGCTCGTATGGGCCGATGTCGCCGCGCGCACGCTCGCGGCGCCGGAGGATCTGCCGATCGGCATCGTGACCGCGCTGTTCGGCAGCCTGTTCTTCGTCGCGCTGCTGCGCCGGCGCTGAGCGGCGGCGCGGTCGGGCGGGGCAGGCCGACGCACGCCGCGTGTTTTATCGAAGCGGGATGACCGCACCCGCGCCGCTGCGGCGCCGCGCGTCGGCATGCGTGCTCGCCGCGCCCTGCGCGACGTCGAAGAGCGTGTCCGGCAGCGCGCGCACGGGCAGCGTGATCACGAAGCGCGCGCCGCCGAGCGGCGAATCCTCGAGCCGCACGTCGCCGCCGTGCACCTGCGCGACGCGCCGCACGATCGCGAGCCCGAGCCCGAAGCCGCCGGTCTGCCGGTCGCGGCTCGAGTCCAGCCGCTGGAACGGCTCGAACACGCGGGCACGCTCGGCGGCCGGAATGCCGGGGCCGTCGTCGTCGACGCTCAGCACGAGCGCGCCGGACCGGTCTCGCGTGGCGGCCAGCACGACCTTGCGCGACGCATAGCGCGCGCCGTTGCGAATCAGGTTCAGCAGCGCGCGGGCGACGAGCTTCGGATCGCAGACATGGGTCGCGGGCGCATCGAGCGTCGACACGTCGAGCGCGATGCCGCGATCGGCGATGTCGTCCGCGACGTTGCCGGCGACGCTGTCGATCAGCGCGTCGACGTCGACTTCCATCGGCGCGAGTTCGCTCGCCCCCTGTTCGAGCCGGCCGATCGTCAGCAGCTCGGTGACGAGCTCGTCGAGTTCGCGCACGTCGCGCCGCAGCGCGTCGCGGCGCTCGCGCATCCGGCCCGTTTCGTCGGCGTCGGCGAGCAGCGCGAGCCCGAATTCGAGTCGGGCGAGCGGCGTTTTCAGTTCATGCGAGATGCCGTGCATCATTTCGCGCTGCTGCTTGATCGACGCCTCGATGCGCGCGGCCATGTCGTTGAACTGCTGCGACAGCTCGTAGATGTTCGACTTGCCCGACAGCTTCACGCGCGTCGACAGCATCCCGGCGCCGAACGCGCGCGCGGCATCCTGCAGCCGGCGAATGTCGCGCCAGTGATAGTGAATCCACAGCACCACCGCGAGCAGCGTCGCGAGCGCGAGCAGCATGTACGCATAGATGCGGATGTCGAGGTCCGGCGCCTCGATCGGGCGCGCATGCAGCACCGAGCCGTCCGCGAGCGGCATGTAGTAATCCTTGCCGTTGTAGCTGATCGCGATCCGGCCGGCATCGAGATCGCGCAGCGGCGCGCCGCTCAATTGCGCACGCGCGTCGGCCATCGACATGAAGCCGAACCCTTCGCGGCCGTGCAGCGCGAGTTCGCGCAACGCAAGCTCGCGCTGCGCGCCGGGATGGCGTTCGAGATAGTCGTTCAGCACGAACGAGTAGGTCGTCAGCGAGTCGCGCTGAGCCTGCGCGCCGCGCTCGTAGAAGATCCGGTCGAACGACAGCTGGATGAAGATGATCGACGCGCCGACGAACAGGATCACGACGAGATACAACCGGAGTAGCGGGCGCAGCATTCACTCGTCCCATGCGGAAGGGCTGAACAGGTAGCCGCGACCCCAGATCGTCTTGATCTTGTGCGGCTCCGACGAAGCGTCCTCGAAGCGGCGGCGCAGCTTCGAGATGCCGGAATCGACCGAGCGGTCGAGCCCGTCGAATTCGATCCCGCGCAACTGCTTCAGGATGTCGTCGCGGCTCAGCACGGTGCCGGCCGCGCGCGCGAGGATCAGCAGCAGATTGAATTCGGCGGTCTTCAGCTCGACCGGCTCGCCGCGCCACGTGACGGTGCGGTTCGGCGGCGAGATCGTGAGTTCGCCGAATACGAGTGCGTCGGGCGCGACGGCCGGCGCTTCCACCGCGGCCGGCTGCGCGCGGCGCAACAGCGCGCGGGCGCGTGCGACGAGCACGCGCGGCTCGATCGGCTTCGTCACGTAGTCGTCGGCGCCGGTCTCGAGCCCGGCGACCTGGTCGTACACGTCCGCGCGCGCCGTCAGGATCAGCACCGGGACGTTGGTGAACGCGCGGATGCGCCGGCAGACTTCCATGCCGTCGAGATTCGGCAGCATCAGGTCGAGTATCACGAGGGCCGGCTGGTGCTCGCGGACGCCCGCGACAGCGAGGTCGCCGCGCCGCACGACCGTCACCGCGAATTCGTAGCCGTCGAGATATTCGCGGACGAGCTGCGCGAGGCGATCGTCGTCCTCGATCAGCAGCACACGGTATTTGAGCGGAACTTCGTTCATGGTCTCCTCAGAGCGCACGCGCCATTTCGCACCCGGCAGGCTGGTGCGCGACGCGGCACGCGAATTCTATCCGGCGGATCGGCCGGCGGGGCAGCGGGGAGACAATCTCGAACAATCGAACACAATTGCGCACAGATTCGCCGCACATTCGGGACAGTCTCGGCGCAGGGCGGCACCTAGACTGCCGGCTTCGTCACTCTTATCTCAATATTGTGCGCCCATTACTTCGACGCTACCGCTATTGCATGCCGCTCGCCGGCCTGACCCTCGCCGCCGCCGCCCACGCGGAAAACCAGTATGCGTTGTCGCTCGGCGGCGGGTTCGCACCGCGCTACGCGGGCAGCAACCAGTATCGCGGCGTCGTCGCGCCGTCGTTTTCCGCCACGTTCGGCAACGGCTTCTTCATCGACAGCACGCAGGGCGCCGGCTACCGGCTGAACCTGCCGCACGGTGCGTTCGTGTCGGCGGCGGTGGGCTATGACGCGGGCCGCGCGGACGAGAACCGCTTCGATCTGCCGGGCTCCGACTACCTGAAGGGAATGGGGCGGATTCCGGGCTCGGTGCTCGTCGGCGTGCGCGCCGGCGTGACGTTCTTCGATGCGGCGGAACTGAGCGTCACGATCGATACGCCGGTGACGCACACGTCGCGCGGCGTGTCGGGGCACGTGGATCTCGCGGTGCCGGTGCTCAAGACGTCGCGGCACGAGATCATCGTGACGGGCACCGTGCACGCGGGCACGGGACGCTACATGCAGACCTTCTACGGCGTGACCGATGCACAGTCGCTGACGAGCCGCTTCCGGCCGTATTCGGCGAGCGGCGGGATCGACAGCGCGTCGATGGCGGTGGCATGGAACTGGACGCTGTCGCGGCACTGGTCGGTGCTCGCGACCGGCGGCGTGACGCGGCTGCTCGGCCGCGCGGGCGACAGCCCGATCGTGCAGTCGCGCAGCAACTACTACGGCATCGCGGGCGTCACCTACAAGTTCTGAACGGATGCCGACGCGGGCCGGCGTGTGCCGGGCGCATGCGTTGCGTCGGCGTCGCGCGGTCGCCGCGAACCGCGTGCGGTAACATGCGCTCGGGTCCGGCGTCAGGCCGGCCCGCGACGCAGGTGCGCCGAGACGGCTCGGCCAGGTCGAAAACGGCCGCCGTTCGCGGGCCGGCTCCGTCAGGAAACGGCCGGCAGCGTGCGGAACCGATCACGCATGCGATGCCCGGTCGTGCACGAATGCCGCACATGGACCGCCGGGCCGAGAGAAGGAGAAACCAATGAAGAACACGATCGCGATGCTCGTCGCACTCGTTGCGAGCGCAACTTTTGCAGGATGTGCAGACATGAACACGCAGCACCGCAACGCCACCGCCGGCGGCGCGGCGACGATTCCCGCGCAGCCGGGCGCCGCGCCGGCGTGCAAGGCGGACGCCACGCCGGACGACGCGCTGGTCGGCAAGACCGAAACCGATGCGGCCGCGCTGCTCGACGGTTGCCTGTGGCGCGTGCTCGAGCGCGACGGCAAGTCGTTGCCGGGCACGATGGACTATCGCGAGGAGCGCCGCAATCTCGGCATTCGCGACGGCAAGGTGATCTGGGTGCGGCGCGGGTGAGGCCGTGTGACGATTCCGCAGCCGGAATCGTCGACGTCGCGTTATCTGCGCGTGTATTTCAGGCAGAACGGCACGGCCGAGCTGCAACGGGTGGACGACATGAACGCGCCCGAACCGCGGCCGACCGCGGGCCCATGATCGCCGCGATGCGCGTGCGGTCGGACGCGCGTCACTTCGAGATGTACCACAGCGCGTCCGCGCTGGCGCGCGACGGCTGAGCGGCCGGTGCCTGAGCCGGCGCGGGCGGCGGCGTGTTCGACGTGATGGCCGTCGGCAGCGTGGCGGGAATATTCGCGGTCGAAGGCGAGGCCGCCGCCGTGCCCGACGTCGATGGCGTATTCACGTACCACAGCGCATCGGCCGAGGCCGTGCGTTTCGCTGCCGTATTGGGCGCCGCGTTCGTCGCCGCGTTCGCGGCCGCACTGGCCGATTTCTTCGATGCCCCGGCCGTTGCCGTGCCCGCCGTCCCGGCCTGCGCGGTCATGCCGGCGGCCGCCGCCCCCCGCTGCGCGCGCGCTTCGAACGGCCCGAGCTGGAAGATCAACGTTTGCGCGGGACGCGTCACGACGGCATACGGAAACTGCAGCTCCCACGACATCAGCACGCGCCCGGCCGACGTTTCGGTGAAGATCGCCGGCACGTGCTTCATGTCGCTGAACTGCACGTAGACCCGCGCACCGTCGTCGAACACCTGGGTCGGCTTGGCCTGGTCGGCGCCGGTGACCGTCCATCCGAAGTTGTACGTACCGGCCGGGCCGGCGGGGCCACCCTGCGGCGGCGGAGGCGGCGAGGCCGGCGATATCGTGCGTGCGCGCGTGACGGGCGGCGCCGACACGCTCAGGCTCGCGAACGGGTTGTACGTCTGCGCCTGTTGCGGCGGCGTGAAGGACGGTGGAAGGATGGGCATGGGAGTATCCGGCGAATCCGGCATGGTCCGGATTGCATCATAGACCTTGCGCGCATACGCGAGGCGCTTGTCGGGCGACGCGGAGTTGTACGCGCCGATCGCGTTCCAGTTGGGGCCGAGCTGGCGGATGTTCTGCGACAGGATCCACGCGCCGACATACGCGTTCGTGCACGCATCGAACAGGCTTTCCCGCGTGATGCCTTCGCGCGCGAGCGTCGGCAGCCACGTGCTGTTGATCTGCATCAGCCCGATGTCGACCGTGCCGTTGGTATTGGTGTTGATCGCGTTCGGATTCATTCCCGATTCGACCTGCGCGATGCCGCGCATCAGGCTGACGCTCACGTGCTGGAATGCGGCCGCGTCGTCCAGGCAGTCGGCCCGCGCGACGCCGCAGAGCGCGCAGGAGAGCGCGATCGTCGAGGCGATGGTCAGCGTGGCGCGACCGAGCGGGCGAGAAGTATGACGCGGCATGGCAGGATGGGGCGGAATCCGGCCGCCCGGTGCAAGGAAATTACGCAGACGCGAAGTGTGCCATAGCAGGCGGGCAAATGGTTCGCGTCAAACTTTCCTTTGCATTTGCCCGCGCGTTCGCCGGGCATTTTTATCGCGCCGGATCAGCGGCCGGGACGATGCATGATCGGTAAAAATGGCCGGAAATTGCGCGCATGCGAATGCAACGGCGGCGACGGAAACCTGACGTGCTGCGTCAGCTGCGTGGTAAAGCCGGCGATAAGCGGCGCGACAGGGACAATCGGCCGGGGGCCGTTGGCGGGGCGATGGAAAGCGATAAAAAATCGGCGGCCGAAGCCGCCGTTTGCGCAATGCGGATTCGGCCGGTCGCGCCGCGCGCGGCCGGCCGTCCTGCCGTATCGCGATCAGAAACGGTGACGCAGGCCGAGGTTGACCATCGTCTGCGAGCTCGTGCCCGCATAACCGTACGAGCCGATCGATGCCTGCGCGGCCATCGAGCCGCCCTTGCCGTCGCCGGTCTGGCCGCTCGCGTGCTGGTACGCGGCGGTCAGGTAGACGTCGGTGCGCTTCGACAGGTTGTAGTCGGCCCCGGCCGATACCTGGTGATAGGTCGCCGACGTGTCGCCGCCCGAGCGCGTGTAGCTGTAGCCGACGCCGACGAGCAGCGCATTCGTCGCCTGGTAGTTCACGAAGCCTTGCCCCGTGTTGTAGTGCTCGTTCGAGCCGAACACCGAGCTGGCGTCGCGGCGGTACTGCGCGTTGCTGTAGCCGAGGCCGAACGTGAACGGGCCGGCGACGTACTGGCCCGCGATGCGCGCGATGCCGATCGAATGGGCGCTCGCGTAGCCGTTGTTGATCGGGCCGTCGAACGTGCCGTCCGACGAGCTCGTCCAGCCGTCGCGCACGCCGCTCGACGCGGGGCTGTTGGTCGCGTGGAAGTAGCCGCCCGCGACGCTGAACGGCCCGTTGTTGTACGACACGGCGGCCGAGTACGACTGCGCGGCGCCGGTGCTGCCGGCGATGCCGCCGAACGAATACATCGCCGCGAACTGCAGGCCCGAATAGACGGCCGACGTGTACTTCACCGCGTTGTCGACGCGGAAGCTGTTGTCGTAGTTGTCGACGTCGCCCGGCGTCGCGAATGCGCTGCCCAGATAGTTGTCGGCGGTGATGCCCTGCACGAGATCGATGAGCGGGTCGTATTGGCGGCCGAACGTGAGTGTGCCGTAGCGGTCGCTCGCCAGCCCGACGAAGGCCTGCCGGCCGAACAGGCGGTTGCCCTGGCCCAGCCGGCCGTTGCTCGGGTCGAAGCCGTTCTCCAGCTGGAACAGCGCCTTCAGCCCGCCGCCGAGATCCTCGGTGCCTTTCACGCCCCAGCGGCTGCCGGCGAGGTTGCCCGCGCTGCTGTTGCCGAGCATCCACGCGTTGTCCTTGCCTTGCGCATGGTTCACATAGGTGATCGACGTGTCGATCACGCCGTACAGCGTGACGCTCGACTGTGCATGCGCGACGGGCATCGCCGCGAACGACGCGAGCGAAATCAGCGAGAGGGTCGTGCGTTTCATTTCATTCTCCTTGCGCATTGGTGTGGGTTCGTGATCCGGAATGGCAGGAGACTACAGAGCCGCGATAAAACCGCAAAAATGAAATTCTCCATTGTGGCCTGCTGCAGACAGGCCTGTTTTATGAAATTCATCATTGAGGGATTTGGATTATTGATCGTTGCGTACCAATAGGGGGCCGAGTTTGGGTGAGGTGTCGTTGAGTTTTGCGTGTCGAGTGATAATTCGAGGTGGTTTTCGGGCGAATTGCCTCATTCCCAACATTGTTATCGTTTCGTCAAATCGTTATTTAACGGATTGAATTGGCGTGGCCGGAATGAATGTGATAAGGCGGGCAATTCGCGTCGGGCGGACGACATCGCGGCTTGCCCATTCGCCGCCGAGCCGCCACGTGTCGATCACGCGGCTTGCGGCGGCGAGCGTCGCCGCGACGCCGCCTCGATCAGTTGCGCCAGCGTTTGCGCGGGTTCCGACATCGTGCGCCGCGCGCGATGCACGAGGCCGATGTCGCGATGGAACGTATGATGCCCGAGGTCGATCGCGCGCACGCCGGCCGGCCAGCGGCGATACACGGCGGTCTGCGGCACGATCGCGACGCCGACGCCGTTCTCGACCAGCTTGACGATCGCGTCGAGCTCATCGAGTTCGCAGGTGTCGCGCACCGCGATGTGCATCTTGCGCAGAAAGCGGTCGACCTGGCGGCCGCCGAACGACGCGCGATCGTAGCGCACGAACGGCTCGCTCGCGAGCAGGGCGGCCCAGTCCTTGCCTTTGACGCCGCGCGGCACGATCAGCCGGAACGGTTCCTGTGCGAGCGTCGTCCAGTGCAGGTCGCTCTGCAGCGCAAACGGCGGCCGGATGATCGCGGCCATGTCGATCTCGCCCGCGTCGACCCGGTTGACCAGCTCGATCGACAGCCCCGGTATCACGCGCGTGCGGCATGCGGGGTGCCGGCGATGGAAATCGGCCAGCGCGGCCGGCAGCAGCGCGCTCTGCACCGATGCGATCGCGCCGATCGTCACGCGCACGGCGGCCGGCGAGCCGGCCGCGGTCGAACTCAGGTTCTCGTATAGGCCGATCAGCGTCTGCGCCTGGTCGAGCACGTGATGGCCCCGCTCGTTGAGCCGGGCCGATCGCCCTTGCCGGTCGAACAGCGCGAAGCCGAGTTCGGCTTCAAGGCGCTGCATCTGCGCGCTCACGGCCGCCTGCGTGAGCCCGATACGGTTGCCGGCGGCGGCAAAGGTGCCTTCCCGGGCGACGGCGACGAGGGTTTTCAGTTCGCGGATCATTCATCAATTCCGTTTGTGAATCAGCCAATTTTATATTGATTTAATTTTTGTCCGGGCTTGTCTACCATGGTGCCGTCCTCGCGCCCCGCGAGCGTTCCTTCACGAGGCCATCATGAGTCTTTCCCCGTTTCACCTGGCGATTCCCGTCCACGACCTGCCGGCCGCGCGCGATTTCTACGGCCGCGTGTTCGGGCTGGAAGAGGGGCGCTCGAGCGCGCAGTGGGTCGACTTCAACTTCTACGGCCATCAGCTCGTGATCCATGAGCATCCGAAAACCGCGGCGCAGGAAAGCGCGCATACGAATGCGGTCGACGGCCACGACGTGCCGGTGCCGCATTTCGGGATCGTGCTCGACTGGGCAAGCTGGGAGGCGCTGGCCGAGCGGCTGCGTTCGTTCGGCGTGACGTTCGTGATCGAGCCGTATGTGCGGTTCCAGGGGCAGGTCGGCGAACAGGCGACGATGTTCCTGTTCGATCCGTGCGGCAATGCGCTCGAGTTCAAGGCGTTTCGCGACATCGGCCAACTGTTCGCGAAGTGACCTGCCGCGGCGCCTGCGCCGATCGAAATCGGGTGCGAGAATGCGGCCTCGGATCCGGCCGCGCGCAGGTGCGACGGCCGGCGCCGCGCCGCAGGGCATCCGTCCGTGCGCGCCGTTCTCCAGGGAGCCCGTATGAACAATTACATCGCACCGGTGGCGCTGAACAAAGCCTACCGTCTCCTCAATCACGGCCCGACCGTGCTCGTGTCGGCCCGCCACGACGGCGTCGACAACGTGATGGCCGCCGCGTGGGCGTGCGCGCTGGACTTCCTGCCGCCGAAGCTGACGGTCGTGCTCGACAAATCCGCGAAGACGCGCGAGCTCGTCGAGCGCAGCGGCACGTTCGTGATCCAGGTGCCGACGGCCGCGCAACTGCGGCTCACGCATGCGGTCGGCAGCCACAGTCTGACCGAGCGGCCCGACAAGCTGCGCGAGGCGGGCGTCACGCTGTTCGACGTCGACGGTCACGACCTGCCGTTCGTCGCCGGCTGCTCGGGCTGGCTCGCGTGCAGGCTGATTCCGGAGCCGCACAACCAGCAGACCTACGACCTGTTCATCGGCGAGGTGGTCGCCGCGTGGTCCGACACGCGCGTGTTCCGCGACGGCCACTGGTATTTCGAATCGGCCGATCCCGCGCTGCGCAGCCTGCACTACATCGCGGGCGGCAATTTCTATGCGATTGGCGAATCGCTGCACGTCGACCCGGCGGCGCAGTAAGTAAGCGCCGGGCAAACCGTCCCGGTGTGGGAACCACGCGTCACGCGCGCTTTTTCAATTCCGCCAGCATGAGGTCGGCGAACGCCTGCGCGACGCGCGGCAGCGTGCGCCCGCGCTTGACGACGAGCGCGATCGGCCGCACGAACGCGGGATCGTCGATCGGCTTCGCGACCAGATCGGGCTCGGCGCGCACCTCGCGGGCGGTCGCGGGCAGGATCGTCACGCCGAGGCCGCCGCGCACCATCGCGACGGCCGTCATCATGTAGGTCGGCTCGCACGCGATGTCGGCCGTGCAGCCGGCCGCTTCCAGCGCGGCATCGACGACGCTGCGCACGCTCGTGCCCTGCGCAGTGAGCACGAGCGGCACGCCGGCGACGTCGGCGGTGCCGACGCGGCGCTTGCGCGCGAGCGGATGATCCTGCGGGCACACGGCGACGAGCCGGTCGGCGCCCACATACAGCACCTCGAGCGACGCATCGAACGTGTCGCCGCCGGTCAGCCCGAGATCGGCATCCTCGTTGCGCACGAGCGCGGTGACGAGGCTCGCGACGCCGTCGCGGATCTCGAAGCCCGCGCGCGGCACGTCGCGCCGGAACGACTGGATCAACTCCGGCAGCATGCTCGATGCGAAGGTCGGCAGGCACGCGAGCCGCACCGTGCCGCTCGCGCCTTCGCCGAGCGCGCGCGCATCGCGCA
This sequence comes from Burkholderia anthinoferrum, assembly GCF_002925705.1. NCBI lineage: Bacteria > Pseudomonadati > Pseudomonadota > Betaproteobacteria > Burkholderiales > Burkholderiaceae > Burkholderia > Burkholderia anthinoferrum. The sequence continues at coordinate 30,890 of NZ_LFZP01000037.1, read as the reverse complement.
GCACGCGCTCCATGTCGTCGAGCGAGCGTTGCAACAGCGGCAGCAACTCGCGCCCGGTCTGCGTGAGCGCGACGCTGCGGCTGTTGCGGTCGAACAGGCGCGCGCCGACGATTTCCTCGAGCCGGCGGATCTGCACGGTCAGCGCCGGCTGCGACAGGTGCAGCCGCGCGGCCGCGCGCGTGAAGTTGCCGGCGTGCGCGACGGTGACGAACGCGCGAATGTCGCGAAGATTCAGATCCATAACGATTCGTGATTGCTACGATCAAATCATTTCAATTGTGCTATCGCTGCGCCGACCTTACGCTCGTCTCCAACAAAAGACAAGGTAGGAGACACGGATGCTGCCGTTACTCGGGCTTGGCACGATCGTCGTGCTGCTGGCCGCGATTCTGTCGAAGCGGATGTCGCCGCTCGTCGCGCTGATCATCGTGCCGATCGCCGCGTCGCTGATCGGCGGCTTCGGGCTGCACACCAGCAAGTTCGTCATCGACGGGCTGAAGGGCCTCGCGCCCGTGGTCGGGATGTTCGTGTTCGCGATCCTCTATTTCGGGACGATCACCGATGCCGGCACGCTCGACCCGATCATCGACCGGATCCTGCGCGCGGTCGGCACGCGGCCGACGCGCATCGTGATGGGCACGACGCTGCTCGCGCTGCTGATCCACCTCGACGGCTCGGGCGCCGTCTGCTTTCTCGTGACGATTCCGGCCGTGCTGCCGCTGTACGACCGGCTGAAGATGGACCGGCGCGTGCTGGCCGCCGCCGTGTCGATGGCCGCGGGCATCAACTTCCTGCCGTGGACGGGGCCGATGATTCGCGCGTCCGCGTCGCTGCACCTGCCGGTGTCGGCGCTGTTCAATCCGCTGATTCCGGTGCAGGCGATCGGGCTCGTGTTCGTGTTCGGCGTCGCGTACTGGCTCGGGCGGCGCGAGGAGAAGCGGCTCGGCCTGTCGCGCGACGATGCGTCGATCCCGCTGCCCAGGCGCGAATTGACGGCCGACGAGCAGGCGCTGCGTCGGCCGCATCTGTTCTGGTTTAACCTCGTGCTGACGCTCGTCGTGCTCGGCACGATGGTCGTGATGGGCGAGAAGATTCCGCCCGCGATCATGTTCATGGTCGGGCTCTGCATCGCGCTGATGGTGAATTACCCCGACGTCGACATGCAGCGGAAGCGCATCGACGCGCATGCGCGGGCCGCGCTGATGATGGCCGGCATCCTGCTCGCGGCCGGCGTGTTCACCGGGATCATGCAGGGCAGCGGGATGCTGAAGGCGATGGCGCAGGCGGCGGTCGGCTTCGTGCCGCCGTCGATGGCCGGCCACATTCCGGTCGCGCTCGGCCTCGCGTCGATGCCGCTCAGCATGCTGTTCGATCCCGATTCGTTCTACTTCGGCGTGCTGCCCGTGATCGCCGAAGTGGCCGGGCAGCTCGGCGTGCCGGCCGTGCAGGTCGGGCAGGCCGCGCTGCTCGGCCAGATGACGACGGGGTTCCCGGTCAGCCCGCTCACGCCGGCGACGTTCCTCGTCGTCGGCCTGTGCGGGATCGAGCTCGCCGAGCACCAGAAATTCACGTTTCCGCTGTTGTTCGGCGCGTCGATCGTGATGACGATCGCCTGCGTCGTGCTCGGCGTCTTTTGATTTTGCCGGCGGCGCGCTCCGCCGGACGACGGTACGGACATGACAGCAAAGCCTTCACATGAACGGCGCGTGCGCATCGGCGCGGGCGCCGGCTACTCGGGCGACCGGATCGAGCCCGCGGTCGAACTGGCTGAACACGGGCAACTCGACTACCTGGTCTTCGAATGCCTGGCCGAGCGCACGATCGCGATCGCGCAGCAGGCGCGGCGCAACGATCCGGCGCTCGGCTACGATCCGCTGCTCGACGCGCGCATGCAGGCGGTGCTGCCGGTCGCGGCGGTCAAGCGCGTGCGCATCGTGTCGAACATGGGTGCGGCGAATCCGCGCGCGGCCGCACGGCGTACCGCGCGGATCGCGCAGTCGCTCGGCATCGCGGGGCTGAAGGTCGCGGCGGTCGAAGGCGACGACGTGCTCGACGTCGTGCTGCGCGGCGCGTTCCGTTTCGAGGAATCGGGCAACGAGGTCGCCGCGTATCGCGACCGTATCGTATCCGCGAACGCGTATCTCGGCGCCGCGCCGATCGTCGACGCGCTCGCGGCCGGCGCGGACGTCGTGCTGACCGGGCGCGTCGCCGATCCGTCGCTGTTCGCCGCGCCGCTGATCCACGCATTCGGCTGGCGGATGGACGACTGGGACACGCTCGGGCAGGCGACCGTCGTCGGCCATCTGCTCGAATGCGCGGGGCAGGTGACGGGCGGCTATTTCGCCGATCCCGGCTACAAGGACGTGCCGAATCTGGCGCGACTCGGGTTCCCGATCGGCGAGGTCGCGGCCGACGGCTCGGTCGTGATCACGAAGGTGCCGCACGCGGGCGGCCGCGTGAGCGCGGCGACCTGCAAGGAACAACTGCTCTACGAGATTCACGACCCGGCGCGGTATCTGCAGCCCGATGTCGTGGCCGATTTCACGCGCGTGGCGGTCGCGGAGGAGGCGACCGATCGCGTGCGTGTGACGGGCGGGCGCGGCGCCGCGCGGCCCGACACGCTGAAGGTGTCGGTCGCGTATATCGACGGCTGGATCGGCGAAGGGCAGATCTCGTACGGCGGGCGGGGTGCGCTCGCGCGGGCGCGTCTTGCGCTCGACATCGTTCGCGAGCGGCTCGCGCTGACCGGCGTCGCGGCGACCGAGTTGCGCTTCGACCTGATCGGCGTCGATGCGCTGTACGGCGACGCGACGCCGGCCGTGCGCGGCGAGCCGGCCGAGGTGCGCGTGCGGGTGGCCGGCCGCGCGGCGAACGCCGCCGAGGCCGCGCGAATCGGCAACGAAGTCGAGACGCTCTATACGAACGGGCCGGCCGGCGGCGGCGGCGCGTTCAAGTCGACGCGCGAGGTGATCGCCGTGCAGTCGGTGCTGCTGCCGCGCTCGGCCGTGACGCCGTCGTTTTCATTCGTGGAGGCCTGATGCAACTGCGTGAACTCGCGCATGCGCGCACCGGCGACAAGGGCAATACGCTGAACGTGTCGGTCATCTGCCGCGATCCGCGTCATTACGATCATCTGCGCACCCACCTCGATGCGCAGGCGGTGAAGGCATGGCTCGCGGGCATCGTGCACGGCGACGTCGTGCGCTACGAGTTGCCGGCGCTCGGTGCGTTCAACTTCGTGCTGAGCGATGCGCTCGGCGGTGGCGTGACGCGCTCGCTCGCGCTCGATGCGCACGGCAAGTCGGTCAGTTCGGCGCTGCTGGCGATCGAGGTGCCGGATCCGGCGTGACGGCGGGCGTCGCGGCCGGGACGCGGCCGGGCGCGCACGGAATCGGCAGTTCGCGACGCTCGTGCGCGTGCTCGATGCGCGCGCCGGCGATGTGCGCAGGCACGAGGCGATGACGTGATGGGCAACGATGCAGGGCGCGTCGTCGTCGGCAACGAGCGGTTGCCATTCTTTTCCGCCCCGGACGACGTGTGAAGGATCGACGGGGACCCGCCGATTCTGCAACAATCCGCCGCACACCCATCCGACCTGATCTCGTCATGACTGCCCAGAACCCGACCATACGTCTCAAGCCGCTCTTGGCTTCGCTCGCCGCCCTTGGTGCCCTCGCGGGACTCACGGCGCTCGCCGTACCGTCGCCCGTTCATGCCGCCGAGCCGGCCCAGCCCGACCGCCAACTGAAAACCTTCATCCACGACACGTACGGCAACTGGCGCGCGAGCCGCAAGGGCTGGCAGTCGGACGGCGACGATTTCATCCATTCGCCGTGCGGCGTGCTGCGCGTGGCGACCGCGGACGGCCCGCGCACGCTGCTCGCGATGTGCGGCGAGACCGAGGCGGCGGTGCAGAACGGGATGCCGGCCATGGATTCGGACGCGACGCCGGGCGCGATCGACCTGTACGTGCTGAAGCCTTCGCCGGACGGCAGGACGCTCGAGCCGGTCGCGAAGAAAACGGAGATCGCATCGGGCGGGCGTGGCGAACCCGGTACGGTGCGCATCGAGCGGCTCGGGCCGCACCTGTTCGGGTTCGTCATCGGCGAAAGCGACACGCGGCAAGGCTATACGCAACGCTTCCGCTCGATCTGGCTGCCGGTCGGTAATGCGCTGGTGCATGCGGCGGCACGCATCGACGAGGCGCTCGACAACGCGGAGTCGACGGAATGCGCGAACGCCCGCGCGCGCTGCGAGGAACGCCGCTTCGAGATCGCGCCGGACACGGCCGGCACGGGCGACGTCTATCCGCTAACGGTCACGGAAACGGGTACGCGCGGCGACAAGGCCATCCATGCACGCTACACGGTGAAGTTCGACGCCGCGCGCGGCCGCTACGTCGTGCCGAAGGCGTTGCGCGACGGGTACTGATCCTTCGCGCGGGAACGGGCGGCATTGCACCGCCCGCGCATTCACACGTACAGGTAGCGCACCAGGTGGAAGAACACCGGCGCGGCGAAGCAGATCGAATCGACGCGGTCGAGCATGCCGCCGTGGCCGGCGATCATCGAGCCCCAGTCCTTCGTGCCGAGCGAGCGCTTGACGGCCGACAGCACGAGCCCGCCGACGAAGCCCGCGATCACGATCGCGAGCGAGATCCCGAACGCCGCGCCGAAGCCGAACGGCGTCACGCGATACAGCGACGCGCCGCACAGCGTGGCGAGCAGCCCGCCGCCGATGAAGCCCTCGACCGTCTTCGACGGCGACAACTGCGGCGCGATCTTGCGGCGTCCGAACAGTTTGCCGACGACGTATTGCAGCACGTCGCTGATCTGCACGACGAACAGGAAGAAGAACAGCAGCAGCGCGTTCTGCCCCGCGTAGCGCGGAATGTCGAGGATCAGCACGGCCGGCGCGTGGCTCAGCCCGTACACGCACACCATCAGCGCCCAGTTGATCTTCGCGTTGCGGCTCAGGAAGTCGCGCGTGTCCTGCGTGAGCGCCGACACGAGCGACATCGCGAAGAACAGGTGCACGGGCACGAAGATCGAGTACATCCCGTACCAGTTGATGCCGAGCAGCAGGTACTGCACGGGAATCGCGATGAAGAACGCGATGAAGAGCGTCGTATGGTCGCTCGCGGTGGTCGGCGTGAGCGTGATGAACTCGCGCAGCGTCAGGTACGACAGCAGCGCGAACACCAGGTACGTGACGTTGTTGCCGAGGCCGATCGCGACGGCCATGATCGCGATCATCGCCCACCATGCGCGGATGCGCTGGTTCAGGTTGACGATGGTCGGGCTCGCGCCGCCGCTGCGCGCGCCGAGGATCGCGCCGATCACGGTCGCGACGACGAGCACGCCCGTGACGCCCGCGACCAGTTCCCAGAAGAGGGTTCGCATGGTTGGTATCCGGAAAAGGGAGAAGGAGGCGCGCTCAGCCGGCCGGCCGCTGCGGCGGCGCGAGCGCGACGACCGCGTCGCGCATGCGGGCGAGGAACGTCGGCTTGTCTTCCTGCGCGCCGAGCGCTTCGTTCGCGCCGAAATGTACCTTGCAGATCAGCGGCACGGGCCAGATCGCGCCCTTCGGCATGATGCGCTGCAGGTTCTCGAGGTAGACGGGCGCGAGCGCGACGTCGGGGAATTCGGTCGCGAGATGGAACAGCCCGCTCTTGAACGGCTGCGGCAGTACGTCGGCGCCGCGCGTGCCTTCCGGGAAGATGATGATCGAGTGGCCCTGCCGCAGCGCGTCGCGTACCGGCTCCAGCGGGTCGCCGCCCGATTCGCGATGACGGTCGATCAGCACGACGTTCAGCAGCTTCTGCGCGATGTGACGCTTCAGGTCGCTGCTGTCCCAGTAGTCGCGCGCGGCGACCGGCCGCACGACCGCGCGCACGTCGCGCGGCAGCGCGGCGAGGATCGCGAGCGTGTCGATATGGCTCGTATGGTTCGAGAAATAGATCTTCTGCGTCGGGGACGGCGGCGCCTGATGCCAGACCGGATACGCGCCGGCGACGAGCCGCACGATGGACAGCAGGAAATCGCGCTGCCAGACGTTGAGGATGTTCATCGGCGCGCGGCCTCCTGCGTGCATGCCCGGCCCGCCGCGCACGCGCGGTGGGCGGAACCCCGGAATGCCGGCGCGGCAGGATGCGCGCCGGACGGCTCTTGTTTAAATTTTTTCAAAGTTCGTGGCTGCCTGTCGCAGGTCCGCGATAATCGGACGATTCGCCGTCGCACGCTGCTGCGTCGCGGCGAATGCGCCGGTCGGCGGCGTGATAATCGGCTGTTGCACGAGTGCCCGCTGCCGCTCGAATGGATCTCGCCGCGATCGGGCCAGCGGATTATCGCGAGTTTCGCCGAAAAACGCCAGATTGCCGCCGCGCGGGCGGTTCGCGCCGCCATGCTTGACGCATGGAGGCCGCTCGGCGACGATGAGGGCCGTTCAATCCAGGCCGACGAAGGCCGTTTCGCCGCCCGGGGCATGGCGGCGGGAAACTATCCGACCGTGCCGCGCGAATAATACGAATACGAAACGATGAGCCTCTACGCACTCAAACCCAAATTTCAGAACCGTCTGCGCCCGTTCGCGAATTCGCTCGCCGAACGCGGCGTCACGGCCAACCAGGTCACGCTGTTCGCGGCCGGCGGCTCGATCGTCGTCGGCGCGCTTGCCGGGCTCGGCGTGTTCGCCCGCGCGCTGTTCCTGCTGATCCCGCTGTGGCTGTTCGCGCGGATGGCGCTCAACGCGATCGACGGGATGCTCGCGCGCGAGCACGGGCAGAAGAGCACGCTCGGCGCATACCTGAACGAGCTGGGCGACATCGTGTCCGACGTCGCGCTCGTGCTGCCGTTCCTCGCCATTCCCGCGTTCGCGCCGGCGGACGTCTGGCTGTTCGCGCTGACGGCGGTGATCGTCGAATGCGCGGGGCTGATCGGCCCGCTCGTCGGCGCGACGCGCCGCTACGACGGCCCGTTCGGCAAGAGCGACCGGGCGCTGGCCCTCGGCGCGTTCGCGCTGTGGATCGGCCTCGGCTTGCCGGTCGGCGGCGCCGCCGCGTGGTTGTGGCGGCTGCTGATCGTGCTGTCGATCGTGACGGCCGTGCGGCGCGTGCAGGCCGGGATCGCCGAAGCGGGCGGCTGATCGGCCGTCGACGCGGGGCGGGACCGGCGCCGGAGGGCGGCGCCGCATGATTCGAATAACGAAACGAGAGAGATCGCATGAACGCACGCACGGCCCGCGAGGCCGACTTCATCACGCACGACGGCGCAACGCTGTTCTACCGCCACTGGCCCGCGACGGGCGCACGCTGCCGCGGCGCGATCGTGCTGCTGCATCGCGGGCACGAACATTCGGCGCGCGTCGCGCACCTCGTCGACGAGCTCGACCTGCCGGATTTCGCCTTTTTTGCGTGGGACGCACGCGGCCACGGCCGCTCGCCGGGCGCGCGCGGCTACAGCCCGAGCGCGGCCGCGTCGGTGCGCGACCTGCAGACCTTCGTCGAGCATATCCGCGACACGCACGGCATCGCGATCGAGGAGATGGCGGTCGTCGGCCAGAGCGTCGGCGCGGTGCTCGCGGCGACCTGGGTGCACGACTACGCGCCGCCGATCCGCGCGCTCGTCGTCGCGTCGCCGGCATTCCACATCAAGCTCTACGTGCCGTTCGCGCGGCCGGGGCTGCGGCTGATGCACAAGCTGCGCGGGCTGTTCTACGTGAACAGCTACGTGAAGCCGAAATTCCTCACGCACGATCCCGAACGGATCGCGAGCTACGCGTCCGATCCGCTGATCACGCGGCCGATCGCGGTCAACATGCTGCTCGACCTGCACGATACCGCGCGGCGGATCGTCGCCGACGCGGCCGCGATCACCGTACCGACGCAGTTGCTGATCTCGGGCGCCGACTGGGTCGTGCATCGCGGCCCGCAGGACCGCTTCTTCGAACGGCTCGGCTCGGCGCGCAAGGAGCGCATCGTGCTGCCGGGCTTCTACCACGACACGCTCGGCGAGCGCGATCGGGCCCAGGCGCTCGCGCCGCTGCGCGCGTTCGTGCTGCGCGAGTTCGATGCGCCGAGCCCGCGCGTGTCGCTCGCCGATGCCGACCGGCGCGGCGCGTTCCACGACGAATACGCGGCGCTCGGCCGGCCGCCGGCCAACGTGTTCGCCCGGGCGTACTGGGCGCTCACGCGCGCCGGGCTGAAAGCCGGCGGCGCGCTGTCGGACGGCATCGCGCTCGGCTTGCGACTCGGCTTCGATTCGGGCTCGACGCTCGACTACGTGTACCGCAACCGCGCGCAGGGGCGGTTCGGCATCGGCGCGCTGATCGACCGCACGTATCTCGATTCGCCGGGCTGGGTCGGCATCCGCCAGCGCAAGGTGCATCTGCAGGAGCTGATCGGCGCGGCGATCGGCCGGCTGCGCGCGCACGGCACGCCGGTGCGGATCGTCGACATCGCGGCCGGTCACGGGCGCTACGTGCTCGACGCGATCGCGATGGCCGCCGAGCGCGACGGCGCGGCGCCCGACGACATCACGCTGCGCGACTACAGCCCGCCGAACGTCGAGGCCGGGCGCGTGCTGATCGCGCAGCGCGGCCTCGAGCCGATCGCGCGCTTCGAGCGCGGCGACGCGTTCGACGAGGCGTCGCTCGCGACGCTCGAGCCGCGGCCGACGCTGGCGATCGTGTCGGGCCTGTACGAGCTGTTCGGCGAGAACGCGCTGATCGAGCGCTCGCTGCGCGGGCTCGCGCAGGCCGTGCCGCCGGGCGGCTATCTCGTCTACACGGGGCAGCCGTGGCATCCGCAGCTCGAATTCATCGCGCGCGCGCTGAACAATCACCGCGGCGAGTCGACGTGGGTGATGCGCCGCCGTTCGCAGGCCGAAATGGACGAGCTCGTCGCGCGGGCGGGCTTCCGCAAGCTCGACCAGCGGATCGACGAGATGGGCATCTTCACGGTCAGTCTCGCACAGCGGGTCGACGCGTCATGAGCGCGCTCGGCGGCGGCGCGGGTGCGGGCGGCGGGCTGGCCGCACCGGCGGCCGGCGCGCGCGGCGCGTCGTTCGCGCTGCGTTTCGGCTGGCTCGCGGCGATGGGCGCCGTGTTCTTCTCGACGTACGGCTTCGCGAACTGGCTCGCCGCGCGCCGCGCCGCGGTGCCGACGTTCGCGTTCGGCTGGGAGCATGCGATCCCGTTCGTGCCGTGGACGATCGTGCCGTACTGGTCGATCGACCTGCTGTATGCGCTGTCGTTCTTCTTCTGGACGCGCCGCGACGATCTGCTCGATCACGTGAAACGGCTGCTGACGGTGCAACTGGTGTCGGTCGCATGCTTCATCGCGTGGCCGCTGCGCTTCGGCTTCGAGCGGCCCGACGCGGGCGGCGTGGCCGGCGCGCTGTTCACGCTGCTGATGGGCTTCGACAAGCCGTTCAACCAGGCGCCGTCGCTGCATATCGGGTTGCTCGTCGTGCTGTGGGCCGTCTATGCGAAGCACCTGCGCGGCACGTTCGCGCGCGGCGTGCTGCACCTGTGGTTCGCGGCGATCGGCGTGTCGGTGCTGACGACCTACCAGCATCACGCGATCGACGTGCCGACCGGGGCGGCCGTCGGCTGTCTCGCGCTGTTCCTGTTTCCGCTGCGCGACGCCGCGGGCCGGTTGCCGGGCGCCGATGCGTCGCCGAGCCAGGCCGGCCGCGCGCTCGCGCGCCGCTATGCGTTCGGCGCCGCGCTGGTCGCATGCGCGGCGCTGGCCTGCGTGCCGCGTGCGCCGGCCGGGGCGCTGGCGGCGGGGTGGGTCGCGCTGGCGCTCGCCTGCGTTGCGTGGGCTTACCGGCGCGGCGCGCCCGGCGCGTTCCAGAAGGACGCGCACGGGCGGTTTCCGGTCTTCATCGGCGCGCTGCTCGCGCCGACGATCGCCGGCGCGTTCGTCAATTCGCGGCTGTGGACGTTCCGCCAGCCGGCGCCGGTGCGGATCGACGAACGCGTGTCGATCGGCCGGACGCCGACGACGCGCGACATCCGGCGCCACGGCTTCTCCGCGCTGGTCGACCTGACTGCCGAGATGCCGCGCTGGGCGACGGCCGACGCATCGCTCGCGTATGCGTGCGTGCCGCAGCTCGACCTCGTCGCGCCGACGGCGGCGCAGCTCGCGCAGGCCGTAGCGGCGCTCGAGCGCCTGCACGGCGAAGGGCGCGACGTGCTGGTCTGCTGTGCGCTCGGCTACGGGCGCAGCGTGCTGTGCGCGGCCGCGTGGCTCGCCGCGCGGCGCGGGTTCACCGATGCGCGCGAGGCGCTGGCCGCGGTGCGCGCGGTTCGGCCGCGCGCGGTTTGGTCGGATGACGGCGTGGCCGTGCTGCAGCAGTGGATCGATCGCCGGTGCGACGCGGGGCGCGTGTGATGCGCGATCCGTCCGCGCCGTTCAGGATCGCCGCCGCGCGCGGCGCGCTCGATGCGGGTGCATGGGCGCTCGCGGCCGCGCTGGCCGCGGCCGGCGCGGGCGGGTGGATCGCGGCGGGCTGGGCGCCCGCGACGCTCGCCCGGGTACTGCTGGCCGTCGTCAGCACGGGATCGGGGATCGCGGCGCTGTGGTACGCGGTGCGCATCGAGATCGATCGGCGGCTGTTTGCCGCGCTGGCGCGGGCGGCGCAAGGCGACGGGGCGGTCGACGACGGGCTCGCGGCGCTCGACCGTGCGCTCGCCGATCTGGGCTGGATCGACGCGGCGAAGGCCGGACGCACGCTCGACGCACGCGTGCGCGGCGCGGTCGGGCTGTGCCGGGCCGCGGTGCTCGTGGCGATCGTGCAGTGGCTCGTCGTCGGGCTCGCGATCGCGGTGTCGCCGATCGGTTAGGGCCAGCGCAAGCGCGCTATCGGCGGGAACGGCCCGTCCGGCGCATGCGACGCGTCATGCTTGCGCGGAGCGCCGCGATCGCGTGCGCTTGGCCTCGTACATCGCGTCGTCCGCGTGCTCGATCAGCGCATTCATGTCGGTGCCGTCGTCCGGCAGCACCGCGATGCCGACGCTGACGCCGAGCTGCAGCGCATGCCCGTCGAATTCGAACGGCTCGCCCACCCGCCGCGCGAGCCGCGTGCTTTGCGCATGGGCATCGTCGCGGGTGCCGATATTCGGCAGGATCACCGCGAATTCGTCGCCGCCGATGCGCGCGACCGTATCCGAGCGTCGCACCGCGGCCTGCATCCGCGTGGCGACCTCGCGCAGCGCGGCGTCGCCCGCGCGGTGGCCGAACCCGTCGTTGATCGGCTTCAGCCCGTCCATGTCGATGTTGAGAATGCCGAGCCGGCCGCTTGCGCGCAGCGCCGAATGCATCGACTGGCGCAGGCGGTCGTAGAACAGCGCGCGGTTCGGCAGGCCCGTGAGCGCGTCGTGGGTCGCGCGCAGGTAGAGCTCGTTCGCTTCGTTGCGCGCCGCGTGGAACATCGCGGCGGCGATCAGGTCGGCCATCAGCCGCAGGGTGGCCGAGTCGGCCGGCGAGAAGCCGTCGACGTCCGGCGACATCACCTTCAGCACGCCGACCGTCGTGTCGGCATGCGCGAGCGGCATCACGAGCATCGAGCGCAGGCCGACCCGGCGGCACGCATCGCGATCGACGCGCGGGTCGGTTTCGGAATCGATGCAGTGCAGCAACTCGCCTTGCTGCACGCACAGCCCCGACAGGCTGCCCGAGCGCCGCAACCGCAGGCCGAGCATGCCGGCGGCCGTGCCGGACGCGGCGCGGTACACCATGTCGTCGCCTTCGGCGAATTCGACCGCGGCGGCGCTCGCGCCGGTGAGCTGCGGCATCTGTTCGGCCACGTACGCGATCACGCTGCCGAGGTCCATGCCGAGTTTCGCGATTTCGGCTTGTGCCGCGATGATGCGCAGCAACGTGTCGGCGGACGGGGTGGCGGAGTCGGCGGTTTGATTCAAGTCAGTTTTCCATGAAGAAAGTACGTCGCGCGACACGTACTTGCGGTAGCATACGCGCCGCCTGCGGCAGCGCGCGTGGCGAGGGCGGTCCGCCACGGACCGCGGCCGGGGCCCGGCTCCCGGCCAGCCGTATCGCGCCGGCAGTATGCCGTTCCAGCCGTCCCGCTGGCAACGGCGCAATTCTTGCCATTCCCTCTTCCCGCGCGGCATTTCCGACCGAATTGAGGTTTTTTCGCTTCACAGTCGCGAATCACGGTAAGTTTTGTTCTATTTTTGAGATAGTGTGACGAATGAGCGGGCGCCGGTGCCAGGCGCGCCGCAACGCGACGAACCGGCCGCTGAAGCATTCGCCGCGTCGTACCGACAAATGCAATCAGGTCATATAGATGAGAGGAAGCAGAGGGGATGTGCACTCACGGGCATAGCTGCTTTGCGCGCGTCCGTTGCGACGCGCGGATGGACCGGACGATCGTGACGATGGAGAGCGGCGCATGAGGCCGGCCGTGTCGCTGTTCGTCCTCGCGGCCGCGATGACCGGCGCTTTCCACGCGGCCGCGCTGTCGGCCGCGCCGATGCCGGCGGTGCCGGCCGCCGCTTCGACGTCCGCTGCCGATCGCGCGGCGGCCCCCGCTACCGCGGCGCCCGCGGCCGCGCCGACGGCGGCCAGCGCGCCGGCCGCCGGCCTGCCGGCGACGACCGTGCGCATGCCGTTCGCATCGCTCGGCGCGTTCGATCCGCTGCGCCTGCGCGGCGCCGACGACGCGCGCACGATCAACGCCGGCGTGCGGCTCGACCGCGTGATCACGGGCGCGCGGCTGCGCCTGACCTACGCGTATTCGCCGTCGCTGGTCTTTCCGCTGTCGCACCTGAAGGTGTCGGTGAACGGCGAGGTGATCGCGACCGTCCCGTTCGATGCGGCGCGCGCCGGGCGCACGGTCACGCAGGAGATCCCGATCGATCCGCGCTACTTTTCCGATTTCAACCAGATCGGCCTGCGCCTGATCGCGCACTACACGCTCGACCATTGCGAGGATCCGGCGAACTCGGCGCTGTGGGCCGACGTGAGCCCGACGAGCGAGCTGATCCTCGACGAATCGCCGGTGCGCCTGCCGAACGATCTCGCGCTGCTGCCCGCGCCGTTCTTCGACCGGCGCGACAACGGCCGCCTGCGGCTGCCGTTCGTGCTGCCGGCCACGCCCGATTCGGCGACGCTGCGCAGCGCGGGCGTGCTCGCGTCGTGGTTCGGCGCGCTGGCCGACTACCGGCATGCGCGCTTCCCGGTATCGGCCGCGCTGCCGGCCGACGACCAGGCCGTCGTGGTCGGCACGGCCGCGACGCTGCCGGCCGGTCTCGCGCTGCCCCCCATCAACGGTCCGCTGCTCGCGGTCGCCGACAATCCGGCCGCGCCGGGGCGCAAGCTGCTGATCGTCACGGGCCGCACGGCGGCCGAGGTCGACGACGCGGTCGCGACGCTCGTGCTCGGCCGCGCGGCGCTGTCCGGGCCGGCCGCGACGGTCGCGCACGTCGATCTCGGCGCGCCGCGCAAGCCGTACGACGCGCCGCGCTGGCTGCCGGTGAACCGGCCGATCGCGTTCCGCGAACTCGTGAACGACCCGCGCCAGCTCGAAGTGCGCGGCACGACGCCCGACGCGATCCGGCTGAACCTGCGCGTGCCGGCCGATCTGCATTCGTGGAACGGCGCGGGCGTGCCGATCACGCTGCGCTACCGCTACACGGCGCCGACCGTGCAGGACAATTCGACGCTTGCCGTCGAGATCAACGACCAGCTCGTGAAGTCGTACCGGCTCGGGCCGGCCCACGCGGAGGACGCGCACGGGCGCATGCAGTTGCCGCTGCTGTCGGTGCCGGAAGGGCGCGTGACGAGCGACGTCGACATTCCCGCGTTTCGCGTCGGCAGCGGCAACCAGCTGCAATTCCGCTTCACGCTCGATTCGCAGAAGACGGGCCTGTGCTCGAGCACGGCCACCGAGCCGCAGCGCGCGGCGATCGATCCGGATTCGACGATCGACTTCTCGCATTTCGTCCATTACGCGCAATTGCCGAACCTCGCGTTCTTCGCGAACAGCGGCTTTCCGTTCACGCGCTTCGCGGACCTGTCGCAGACGGCCGTCGTGCTGCCCGAGCGGCCCTCGCCGCAGGAGCTCGAGGCGTACCTGACGATGCTCGGCCACATGGGCGAATGGACCGGCTTCCCGGCGCTGCGCGTGCAGGTCGCGCGGCCCGGCGACGTCGCCGCGCTGTCGGGGCACAAGGATGTGCTCGTGATCGATGGCTCCCCGGCGTCGCCGCTGCTCGCGAACTGGCGTGCGTCGCTGCCGCTCGCGATCGGCGAGCCGGGCGGCGCGGGCGGCGGCGGCGCGACGCGCGTCGCGTTCACGGTGAAGGAGCGCTGGCGCAACGGCGTGGGCGTCGCCGACGGCGGCGCGCACATCGAACAGACGGGCCCGCTCGCCGCGCTCGCCGGTTTCGAGCTGCCGGGCAGCCGCGGCCGCAGCGTCGTCGCGCTGACGGCGACCGACCAGCCGCGCCTCGGCGATCTGCTCGACGTGTTCGAGAACGCGGGGCTCGTGGCGCAACTGCAGGGCGACCTCGCGCTGGTGCGGCCGGGGCAGGTCGACAGCCTGCGGGTCGGCGAGCCTTACGTGGTCGGCTTCGTGCCGTGGTATGCGCGCGTGTGGACGGAGGCGGCGCGGCATCCGGTCGTGCTCGGCGCGGTGGGCGTCGTCGCGGGGCTGCTGCTCGCGCTCGGCGTGTTCAGCGTGCTGCAGCGAATCGCCGCGCGTCGACGGGGGATGTAACGGATGGCGCGGGCAATGACGAAGCGACGGGCGACGCAGCCGGCGCGGCGTGTCGGCGCGACGCTCGCGCTGGCGGTGGCGGTGACGTGCGCGGCGGCCGGCATGGCCATGCACGCGCGGGCCGCGCCGGCCAGTGCAGCCGATGCCGCCGCCGCGGGATGCAGTGCCACGTGGCCGCGCTGGGACGCGTTCAAGCGCGATTTCATCTCGGCCGACGGCCGCGTGATCGACGTCGGCTCGGCCGATTCCCGCACGGTATCGGAGGGGCAGGCGTATGGGCTGTTCTTCGCGCTGGTCGCGAACGACCGGCGCATGTTCGACACGATCCTCGCGTGGACCGAGAACAATCTCGCGCAGGGCGACCTGAGCGCACGCTTGCCGGCGTGGCTGTGGGGCCGCGCGCCCGACGGCGCATGGCGCGTGCTCGACGCGAACGCGGCGTCGGACGCCGACCTGTGGATTGCCTATGCGCTCGTCGAGGCCGGGCGGCTGTGGCACGAGCGCAGCTATACGGCGCGCGGCGCGCTGCTCGCGAAGCGCGTGCTCGACGACGAGACGGCGACCGTGCCGGGCCTCGGCCTCACGCTGCTGCCGGGGCCGACCGGGTTCAAGCTGGCCAACGGCCAATGGCGCGTGAATCCGAGCTATTCGCCGCCGCAGGTGATTCGCGCGCTCGGCGCGCGGCTGCCCGACGACCGGCGCTGGGCCGCGCTCGCATCCAGCACCGCTCGCGTGCTGCTCGACACCGCGCCGAAGGGCTTCTCGCCCGACTGGGCGCTGTATCGCGCGGGCAAGGGGTTCGGGCCCGATCCGGATACGCACGCGGAGAGCGCGTACAACGCGATTCGCGTGTACCTGTGGGCCGGCATGCTTGACCGCGCCGATCCGCTCGCCGCGCCGCTGCTCGCGAAGTTCGCGCCGTTCGCCGACCATATCGCCGCGCATGGCGCGCCGCCGGAGAAGGTCGATACGACGACGGGCGTCGCGGGCCCGAACGACGGCAACGGCGGCTTCTCCGCGGCGGCCGTGCCGTTCCTCGACGCGCGCGGCCAGCACGCGCTCGCGGATGCGCAGGCGGCGCGCGTCGAGACGCTCGCGCGCCAGTCGGCGCCCGGCTATTACTCCAGCGTGCTGACGCTGTTCGGGCTCGGCTGGCGCGACGGTCGCTACCGGTTCGGGGCGGACGGCACGCTCGACACGCGTTGGGGAGGCCGTTCGTGCGCCGCCCGTTGAAGCGTGCCGCGCCGCACGTCGCGGGATTCGCGTGGCTCGCGTCGTCGGTGTGCGCGGCCGCGCCGGGCGCCGCCTCGGGCGCCGCGGCGGCGCCCCCCGCGGCACCGGCCACCGCGGCTGCCGGCGATGCGCGGCGCGAGCTCGACACCGCGCGGATGTGGGGCATCAAGCATCGCGACGATCTCGCGCGCGATGCGCTGCGCAAGGGCCTGCTGATCGCGCCGGGCGATCCCGACCTGCTGGCCGAACAGGTGCGCGTGCTGCTGCGGCTCGGCGACGCGAAAGGTGCGCAGGCGTCGCTGGCGCGGCTGCAGGCGCAGTCGCCGAATGCGCCGGCCACGCGGCGGGTGGCCGACGAATACCGCGTCGCGACGAGCGCGCGCGGCGAGATGGCGCAGATCCGGCTGCTCGCGCGCAGCGGCCGCGCCGACGAGGCCGCCCGGCGGATCGTCGCGCTGTTTCCGAACGGCGCGCCGTCGGGTGCGCTCGGCGCCGAGTATTACCAGATCGTCTCGAATGCGCCGGGCGGGCGCGAGCCGGCGATCGCCGCGCTGCGCCGCGCGATCGCCGCCGATCCGCGCGACACGAGCGCGTCGATCGCGCTCGCGCGGCTGTTGAACCAGCGCGACGACACGCGCGCGGAAGCGAACCGGATCGCGTCGTCGCTCGCGACGCGCGCCGACGCGGACCATACGGAAGCGATGGCGCTGTGGCGGCGCGTGCTGCAGTCGGCCGGCAGCGATCCCGCGTATCTCGATGCGCTGCACGCGTATCTCGCGCTCGCGCCGGACGATACCGAATTCCGCGATCGCGCAGCCGGCCTCGATCGGCAGCGCGATGCGCAGCGCCGGCTCGAGCGCGATCCCGACTACATCGCGCAGCAGCGCGGGCTGCAGGCGCTGGCGCGCGGCGACCTGGCCGCCGCCGACCCGCTGCTCGCGCGCGCCGCGCGGGCGCGGGCGGACGACGCCGATGCGCTGGGCGGGCTCGGCCTGCTGCGCCTGCGCGAAGGGCGGCATGACGAAGCGCGCGCGCTGTTCGCACGGGCCGCGACGCGTGCGACCGACCAGCGCGGCAAATGGCAAGGCCTCGCGCGTACCGCGCAGTTCTGGGGGCTGCTCGCCCAAGGCCGCGAGGCGGCCAGTGCGGGCCGCCCGCGCGATGCCGAGCGCGCCGCGCGCGCGGCGCTCGCGATGCAGCCGGACAACCCGGACGCGAAGCTTCAGCTTGCCGATGCGCTGCTCGCGCAGCGCGACTGGGCGCAGGCGGAGCCATTGCTGCGCGGTTTGCTCGCCGCGCGCTCGCCGAGCGTGTCGGCCGTGCGCGACACGGCCACGCTGTATGAAAACACCGGCCGCGCGGACCGGATCGGCCCGTTGCTCGACGCGCTGCAAGGGCGCGTGACGAGCGCCGACGATCGGCGCGCGCTCGACGGCCTGCGCGGCGACCTGCTCGCGAAGGAAGCGCGCGCGCTGGCCGACAAGGGGGCACGCGGGCCGGCCGCGCAACGCTACGAGGCGGCCGTGCGCGCGACGCCCGACGCGCCGTGGACGCGCTTCGCGCTCGCGCGCCTCTATCGCGACATGGGGCTGCCGCAGCTCGGCCGCACGGTGATGGACGACGGGCTCGCGCTGAGCGATACGCCCGAGATGCGCTACGCGAACGCGCTGTACCGCAACTCGCTCGACGATGTCGCGGGCGCGCAGGCCGCACTGGCGCCGGTCGACGATGCGCACCGTTCGGACGGGATGCGTGCGCTCGCGCGCAAGCTCGATGCCGAAAGCGCGCTCGCCGACGCGCGCGGCGCGCATGCACGCGGCGACCGCGCGGCATTCGCCGCCACGCTCGCGCACGCGCAGGCGAGCGCGCCGGACGATCCCGACATGCTCGCCGCGATCGGCGCGCAGTGGATCGACGCGGGCGAACCCGAGCGCGGCCTCGCGCCGCTCCACGACTGGATCGCCGCGCATCCGCGCGAAGCCGATGCGGACGTGCGCCTGCGCTACGGCGACCTGCTCGGCCGCGCGGGGCGCGACGACGCGCTCGCCGCGTGGCTCGACACGCTGCGCCGCGACCCGGCGCTGACGCCCGCGCAGACGGCGCGACTGGAGGACCAGTCGCTGCGGCTCGTGCTGCGGCAGACGGACGACGCGATCGCGCGACAGGATTATGCGCAGGCGCGTACGCTGCTCGATCGCGCGAGCCCGGCCGGCCGCGTGGACAAGCGCCATGCGCTCGAACTCGCCGATCTCGAACGCGCGCAGGGGCATTACGATGCGGCGCGCGAGGCGCTCGCGCCGGTCGTGGCGCGCACGCCCGACGATGCCGATACGCAACTCGCGCTCGCGCGGATCGACGAGGACAGCGGCAACCGTGCGGCCGCCCGCGAGCGCGTGCAGGCGGTGCTGGCGCGCACGCCGGACGACGACGTCGACACGCAGTTGTCGGCCGTGCGCCGCCTGAACGCGCTGCGCCGGCCGGACGAAGCCGCGCAGGTGACCGAGCGGCTGCAGGCTGCGTATCCGGCGCGCGCCGACGTGACGGTCGCGGCCGGCCGCGTGGCCGAGGCGCAGGGCCGCTACGACGACGCTGCGTCGCTGTACCGGCTGTCGCAGTCGCAGGAGCGCGCGACGGGGGTAGGCCCGGGCCGCGACGGGCTGACACCCGCGCAGGCCGCGTTCGCGGAGCTGGCGCAGCGGCGCAATCCCGAGATCGAGACCGGCTGGATACCCGCGTACAAATCGGGCGACGAAGGCATCTCGTCGTATCGCGCGCAGCAGGTGCCGATCTACATGCAGATGCCGGTCCGCTACGACGGGCACGTATTCGCGCAGATCGACACCGTGCATCTCGACCCGGGCACGCTCGATACGAGCGACCCGAACGCGTATTCGCTGAAGACGTTCGGCACGTACGCGGGGCTCCGGGGGCCGAACGGGCTGCCGCCGCCATTCCAGCCGAATCCGCAGGCCGCCGCGCTGCTCGCGAATCCACCGGGCTCGCTGCACCAGTCGGTGACGGGCGTCGCGCTCGGCGCCGGCTATCTGTCCGATGCATGGCGCGTCGATCTCGGCACGTCGCCGCTCGGCTTTCCGGTGCATTACCTGGTCGGCGGCGTGCGCTACCGCTTCGACGCCGGCCCCGCGAGCTTCTCCGTGAATGCGTCGCGCCGGCCGGAAACGAGCAGCGTGCTGTCGTACGCGGGGATGCGCGACCCGTGGACGGGCGCGGTGTGGGGCGGCGTGCGCCGCGACGGCGTGAACCTGCGCGCGTCGGTCGACGTCGGCCGTACGAACCTGTTCGCGGAACTCGGCGCGGGCGTGCTGTCCGGCCGCAACGTCGAACGCAATGCGGAAGTCACGTTGCGCACCGGCTTCACGGTGCCCGTGTACGAGCGCGCGACGATGAAGGTCAGCACCGGGCTCGTCGGCAATGCGTGGCACTACGCGCAGAACCTGCGTTACTACACGTACGGGCAGGGCGGTTACTACAGCCCGCAGCGCTACCTGTCGCTCGGCGTGCCGATCGAATGGGCGGGGCGGCACGATGCGCTGTCGTGGGACCTGACCGTCACGGGCGGGATCTCGAACAGCTACGAGAAGGATTCGCTGTATTACCCGACGCTCTCCGGACAGCGGGCCGCGCAGGTGGCGGCCGGGTTCGTGTACGCGGGCAGTTCGACGCGCGGCGTGTCGTTCTCGTACGGCGTGAACGGCATCGTCGAGTATCGCGTGAACCCGCACCTGAGCGTCGGCGCGCAGTTGCACATCGACCGGTCGCACGACTATGCGCCGAGCTCGGCGCTCGTCTACCTGCGCTATGCGTTCGATGCGCGCGCGCCGCGCAGCTGGCTCGTGACACCCACGCCCGTGCGGCTTTATTCGGATTACTAGGGGAACGCGTGACTACGGAATTCGATGCTACCCGCCTCGCGCCCGGCGCCACCGGCCTGGTCGATCGCGTGCGCGCGCTGTTGCGCATGGGGCCGGCGGGCGGCCGTGCCGGCGCATCGAGCCGGCTCGCGATCGACGGCCTGCCCGACGCCTGGACGCAACTGGACGCCGGCGGCCTTTACGCGATCTACGCGGCCGGCGGCACGCCGGGGTGCGACGCGCTCGTGTGGGAAAGCGCGCGGCAGGCGCGCACGCGCGACGTCACGATCGTGCTGGCGCGCGATCCGGCGAGCGTCGCCGCGCAGATGGCATCGCTCGGCTTCGCGGGCGGCGCGCAGCCGGCCGGCTGGCCGCGCAACCTGAACGTGCTGGCGATGCCGCCGGCGGCCGAGCCGGCCGACGCCGGCGCCGGCGCCGATGCCGGCGTGGCCGGCGGCGCGTCGGGCCGCGCGGCGCCCGGCCCGTTCGCGCGGCTGACGGGCGGCTTGCGCGCGATGAAGCGCTACGGGCTGCATGCCCGGTCGCTGTATTTCGTCGAAGGCGCGCAGCGCTGGTTCAGCTGGGACGATCCGGTCGCGCTCGCGGAGGAAGCGCACGCGCTGGCCGGCTGGTGCCGCACCCGCCGGATCGCGCTCGTGCTGCTGCTCGACCCGGAAGCGGCCCGGGCAGGCGGCGACACGCGTGCCGACGATGCGCCGCTCGTGCGCGATGCGCAGCGCGCGCCGCGCAGCGCCTTCCACGGAATCTGCTCGGGTGTCGCGCAGTTGCAGCGCACGCACGGCGAATTGCTGTGGGTCGTCGATTTCTGGCGCGCGGGCGACACGCTCGCGGCCGGCGAGGTGCGGCCGCTGCGCTTCGCGCCCGGCGGCCGGTTGACCGCCAGCGTCGATGGCGGCGCGACCGAACCGGCGCACCGGATGAAGCTCGCGAGCGACGAGGATCGCGTGGTGGTCAGCCGCGCGGTGCTCGACGGCGCGAGCCGCGTGCCGGACGGCTGGGAGATCGTCGACGACAACGCGGCCGTCGTCGCCGCGTGCGCGAACGCACAGGCCGCGACCGCGGTGCTGGTGTTCCGCTCGCATGCGCAGCTCGAAGCGCTGTGCGCGGACGTGCATACGTTGCGCCGGCAGTGCGGCGGCGCGCTGAAGATCGCGGTCGTCGAGCGCGGCGAGGTGCTGCGCCAGCAGTTCGAGATGCTCGTGCTGAGCGTCGGCGCGAACCGCGTCGTCGCGCGCGACCTGCCCGTGTCGCGGATGCAGGCCGCCGTGCACGCGCTGCACGGCCAGCTCTACGCGCGTCCCGTCGCGGCCGACTATCGCGCGGCGCTCGCGGCCGCGCTCGGCGATTCGGTGCTCGGCTACCTGCCGGTCGGCGCGTTCTGCCAGCGGATTCGCGCGGTGCTCGATCGCGGCGCGGTGCTCGCGCTGCCGCATACGCTCGCGAAGCTCACGCTGCTGCCGGGCGTGTCGCACGTCGACGCGTTGCGGCATTGCCGGCCGCGCCGCGCGGGCGACGTCGTGACGGCCGATGCCGGGCACCTGTTCGTGTTCCTGTTCGCGTGCGAGCCGGTTGATGCCGAAGACGCGCTCGCGCGGATCTTCGACGTGCCGGTCGATACGCTGTCCGACCGCGTCGTGTGCCTGGGGCAGGGCAGCATCGACACCGAGCTCGACGCGCTGAAGGCCGAGAACCGGCGCGCGCCGATCGCCGATTACAGCGACCTGTTCGCGGCGGCGCGGCCGCCGGGCGCCGCGCGCGCAGCGGCCACGCCCGTCGCGCCCGGCGCGGCATTGCCCGACGCGAGCGAGGTGAGCGACGCGATCGATGCGATCGATACCGTCGTCGCGCTCGACGCGATCGGCGTGCCGCAGGCGTCCGCGCCCGCTGCCGACGCCGCCGCGGCGCCGGATCCCGTCATTCCCGCCGTGCGTGCGCGCGGCGCCATTCGCAGCGCGATGCCGCTGCGCAAGCAGGAGGACGCATGATCGCCGAACTCGTCATCGGCTTCATCGTC
This sequence comes from Burkholderia anthinoferrum, assembly GCF_002925705.1. Classification (NCBI taxonomy): domain Bacteria; kingdom Pseudomonadati; phylum Pseudomonadota; class Betaproteobacteria; order Burkholderiales; family Burkholderiaceae; genus Burkholderia; species Burkholderia anthinoferrum. The sequence continues at coordinate 9,006 of NZ_LFZP01000037.1, read as the reverse complement.
GGTATCGTGATCGCGGTGCCGGTGTGGATCGTCGCGCAGCACCTCGGCATCGGCCGCGGCTTTCATGCACCGCGCGGCATCGACCGGCGCGACGCGGTGCCGTGCGAACTCGTGCCCGTCGCGCTGCGCGGCCGCCTGTTGCCCGGCGCGGGCGGAGACGGAGGCGATGAAGGCGACCAGCGCGGCACGCGCGACAGCAAGGCGGCACGATGAAGACGATCGCCCTCACATCGACGACGGGCGGCGCGGGCCGCACGACGCTCGCCGCCGCGCTCGCGGTGCTGCTCGCGCGCCGCGGCCGGCCGGTCGTCGCCGTCGAATTCGATGCACAGAACCTGATGGGCGCGGCGCTCGGCCTCGATACGCTGGCCGAACACGGTCTCGCGCACGGCCTGCTGGGCGGCGCCGAACCGTGGCATACGCATACGTGGGGCAACGCCGACGGCGTGCTGTTCGTGCCGTACGGGCAGGTCGACGCGGCCGGCGCGGCCGCGTGCGATGCGCGGCTCGTGGCCGATCCGGCGTGGCTCGCGCGCGCGCTCCACGAGATCGCGCTGCCGGCCGACGGCGTCGTGCTGATCGACACCGCCCGCTATCCGTCGCCGCAGGCCGAGCAGGCGATCCGATGCGCGGACCTGACGCTCGTCGTCGTGCCGCCGGAGCCGGTCGCCTGCGCGACGACGGCCGCGCGGCTCGGCGCGCTGCGGGCCGGCGGCGGCGACCTGCGGATCGTCGTGAACCGGCTGAACCCGGCGCGCGACATGCAGCGCGACGCGCTGGCGATGCTGCGCGCGGTCGCGGGGCCGGCGTCGATGCTCGAGCAGCGCATTCACGTCGACGCGGCCGTGCCCGAAGCGCTCGCGCGCGGCAGCTGGATCTTCGACGACGCGCCGTATTCGCAGGCGTCGCACGACCTGAACGGCGTCGCGAACTGGGTCGATACGTGGCTGAAGGCGGTCGTCGCCGGCCGCGCGGGAGCCATGCGATGAAGGCCGCGTTCGCGTCGCGACTGCGCGCGCTCGGCCGTCGAGCGGCCGACTGGTGCGCGCGCGGCATCGGGCTGCCGGCGCAACGCACGCGGCTGGACTGGTTCGTGCGGCTGTTCTTCCACGCGCCGCCGGCCGGGCGGCCCGATCATGTGCGCCGCTGGGTGCGCGTCGCGTTCCTGCAGCTCGCGCACGACTGGGGCGTGCTGCAGCCGCTCAGCGTGCGCGAATGGCTGTGGCGCGCGATCGTGCGCGCGCCGCGCGCGGCCGACGGCCGGCCCGCGCGCGATCCGCTCGCGTGGTTCGACAGGTTCGTGGTGCCCGTCTACGTGGCCGGGCGCGCGGTCGGCCGGCGCATCAACGCGATGCTCGAACGTCTGCCGTGGGCGCGCTGGGGCGGCTGGCTCGATGCGCGCGCGAACGGCGTCGGCCGGCGCCGCTGGCTCGCGCCGCTGCTGCTCGTGGCCGGCGCGGTGCTGTGGGCCGCGGCCGGGATGTCGCCGCTGATGCCCGGCGCGCAGTTCGCGTTCTTCGCGATCGTCGCGGTGCTCGCGCTCGCGCTGCGCCGCCTGCCGGGCCATCTGCCGACCCTCGCGCTCGCGTCGCTCGCGCTGCTCGCGGCCGTGCGCTACGTATGGTGGCGCACGACGCAGACGCTCGATTTCCGCAGCCCGATCGAGGCCGTCGCCGGCTACCTGCTGTATGGCGCCGAAGCCTATACGTGGATGATCCTGCTGCTCGGCTTCGTGCAGACCGCATGGCCGCTCGACCGGCCGATCGTGCCGCTGCCCGACGATCCGGACACCTGGCCGAGCGTCGACGTCTATATCCCGACCTACAACGAACCGCTGTCGGTCGTGAAGCCGACCGTGTTCGCCGCGCAGAGCATCGACTGGCCCGCCGCGAAGCTGCGCGTGTACCTGCTCGACGACGGCCGGCGCCCGGAATTCGCGGCATTCGCGGCCGAGGCCGGCATCGACTACCTGACGCGCGACGACAATCTCCACGCGAAGGCCGGCAACATCAACCGCGCGTTGCCGAAGACGCACGGCGAGTACATCGCGATCTTCGACTGCGATCACGTGCCGACGCGCTCGTTCCTGCAGACGACGATGGGCGTGTTCCTGCGCGACCCGAAGTGCGCGCTCGTGCAGACGCCGCACCATTTCTTCTCGCCCGATCCGTTCGAGCGCAACCTCGGCACGTTCCGCGAGGTGCCGAACGAGGGCAACCTGTTCTACGGCCTCGTGCAGTCGGGCAACGACCTGTGGAACGCGACGTTCTTCTGCGGATCGTGCGCGGTGCTCAAGCGCAGCGCGCTGGAGGAGGTCGGCGGCGTCGCGGTCGAAACCGTGACCGAGGATGCGCACACGGCGCTCAAGCTGCATCGTCGCGGCTATACGTCGGCGTACCTGCCGACCGTGCAGGCGGCCGGCCTCGCGACCGAAAGCCTCGCGGGCCACGTGAAGCAGCGCACGCGCTGGGCGCGCGGGATGGCGCAGATCTTCCGCATCGACAACCCGTTCCTCGGGCGCGGGCTCGGTTTCATCCAGCGGATCTGCTACGGCAACGCGATGCTGCACTTCTTCTATGGGATTCCGCGCCTGGTATTCCTGACGATCCCGCTCGCGTACCTGTTCTTCCACCTGTATTTCATCAACGCGTCGTCGCTCGCGCTCGCGAGCTACGTGATCCCATACCTCGTGCTCGCGAACATCGCGAACTCGCGGATGCAGGGGCGCTACCGGCATTCGTTCTGGGCCGAGGTCTACGAATCGGTGCTCGCGTGGTACATCGCGCTGCCGACCACCGTCGCGTTCTTCAGCCCGAAGCACGGCAAGTTCAACGTGACCGACAAGGGCGGCAAGATCGACGAAGGCTACGTCGACTGGTCGACGTCGAAGCCGTATCTCGTGCTGTTCGCGCTGAACGTGCTCGCGATCGTCGCCGGCCTGTGGCGGCTCGTGGCCGACCAGGGCGACGAGGCGTCGACGATCCTGATCACGCTCGGCTGGACCGTGTACAACCTCGCGATGCTCGGCGCGGCGCTGGCCGTCGCGCGCGAGACGAAGCAGGTGCGCGTCACGCACCGGATCGCGATGCGCGTGCCGGCGATGCTGCTGCTCGCCGACGGCTCGACCGCCGCGTGCTTCACGAGCGACTACTCGACCGGCGGCCTCGGTCTTGAAGCCGTGCCGGGGCTGCCGCTCGCGGTCGGCGACACGCTGACGGTGTGCGTGACGCGCGGCGACCGCGCGTTTCCGTTCCCGGTGCGCGTGACCCGTGTGACGCCGACCCACGTCGGCGTGAGCTTCGAGGCGCTGACGCTCGAACAGGAGCGTCAGCTCGTGCAATGCACGTTCGGCCGTGCGGATGCGTGGCTCGACTGGCACGAGGGCGCGCGGCCCGACACGCCGCTCGGCGGGCTCAAGGAAGTGCTGCGGATCGGGCTGGACGGTTACGTACGAATGTGGAAGGGTGCGGCGCGCGGCGTGCAGGCCATGCTCGCGCCGAAACTCGATCGCGCGCGCGACTGACGCGGCGCGCATCATGGAGTGGGTTAGATGACGTTCTGGAATCTGTATTTCATCCTGAAGTTCGCGCTGTTCGCGACCGGGCGCCTGCAGCCGTTCTGGCTCGCGAACCTCGCGTTCGCGGTGGCGCTGGTGGCGAGCGCGCCGATCCGGTCGCGCGCGTGGCGCATCGTCCGGCAGGTCGTGGCGATCGCGATCGCGGTGCCGCTGCTCGCGCGCGAGCTGCATGCGCCGCCGCTCGCCCGTCTCGCGGAGGCCGCGCGCGAAGTCAGCACGTTCCGGCTCGACTACTGGATGGAGCTGCTGCCGCGCCTGTTGCCGCCCGTGCTCGCGCTGACGATCGTCGGCGTGCTGATCGTCTATTTCATCGTCAATCGCTGGCTGCGCGTCGCGACGTTCGTGGTGGCCGTGCTCGTTGTCATGCCGTTGTGGCAGGCCGGCAGCGGGCTGATGGCGCGCGTCGTCGCGCCGGCCCAGCCGCAGGCGAACGCGGCGGGCGCCACGCGCGTCGACGCACCCGAGGATCACAACGCGGCGCTCGCGACGTTCCGCGCGCAGGAATCGCAGCGCCAGGTCGCGTTCGGTCATCTCGGCAGCGATCCGGCCGCGCAGTTCGACGTGATCGTGCTGCACGTCTGTTCGCTGTCGTGGGACGACCTCGATGCGGCGAAGGTGCGCAACCATCCGATGCTGAGCCACTTCGACTACCTGTTCACGAACTTCAGCACGGCCGCGAGCTACAGCGGCCCGGCGGCGATCCGCGTGCTGCGCGCGAGCTGCGGGCAGGAGGCGCATGCGGACCTGTACAAACCCGCGCCGCAGCAGTGCCACCTGTTCTCGCAACTGGCGGGCGCCGGCTACACGGTGCAGTCGCTGCTGAACCACGACGGCCATTTCGACAACTTCCTGCAGGTGATCCACGACAACATCGGCGTGGCCGATGCGCCGATGATCTCGAACGCGGCCGCGCCCGTCGCGATGCACGCGTTCGACGGCTCGGGGATCAAGGACGACTATGCGACGCTCGCGAACTGGTACGCGCAGCGCGCGTCGGTGCCGGGGCCGGTCGCGCTGTACTACAACACGATCAGCCTGCACGACGGCAACCGCGTCGTCGGCAGCGCGCTGACGAGCATCGATTCGTATCCGCAGCGCGCGACGAAACTGATGACCGACTTCGACCGTCTCGCCGACCTGATCGCGCAATCGGGCCGCCGCGCGGTGATCGTGTTCGTGCCCGAGCACGGCGCCGCGTTGCGCGGCGACAAGAACCAGATCGCGGGGCTGCGCGAGATTCCGACGCCGCGCATCGTGCACGGGCCGGTCGGTGTGCGGCTCGTCGGCTTCGCCGGCAACCACGGCGCGACGACCGTGATCGAGCAGCCGACCAGCTTCCTCGCGCTCGCGCAGTTGCTGTCGAATCTCGTGTCGAACAGCCCGTTCAAGCCGGGCGCGACGCTTGCGCAATACGCGGCCGATTTGCCGCGCACGCGGATGATCGGCGAGAACGAGGGCACGGTGACGATGCAGACGGCCGCGGGTTACGCGGTGAAAACTCCGGATGGCGTATGGATCGACGAACAGTGACGATTACCGGCGAAGGCGACGACGATCGCCTGTCGCAACCGAACGACGTGATCGGCCTCGCGCGGCATCTGCCCGCGCTCGATCCCGAGCGCTACGTCGACGAGCAGGCGCGCCGCGCGTTCGACGCGTCGCTCGATCGCTGGCCGGTGCTCGCGAAGCTGATGGGGCTGAAGCGGTAAACGCGCGACGGCCAGCATGATGGCCGGCCGTCGTCGCCTTGTCGGGGCAGGCTGCCTACTGCGCTTTGCGTTCCGGCTGCCGCGTCCATTCGTTTTCTTCGCCCGGCACCTTGCCGAAGGTCTGATCGGCCCACGCGGCCCGCGCCGCGTCGATCTTCGCGCGTTCGCTCGACACGAAATTCCATTCGATGAATCGCTCGCCCGGCAGGTGCGCACCGCCGAGCAACATCACGCGTGCGCCGTTCGCGCTGGCGAGCGCCACGCTCGCGCCGGGTTCGAGCACGGCCATCGTCGCCGGGGCGAGCGGCGTGCCGTCGACGGTGAGGTCGCCGTCGACGAGATACACGCCGCGTTCTTCATGTTCCGCATCGAGCGTGAGCGTACCGCCCGACGCGAACTCCGCAACCGCATAGAGCGTCGGCGAGAATACGGCGACCGGCGACACGAGCCCGAACGCGGTGCCCGCGATCACGCGCACGGTCACGCCGTCGCGCGTGAACGACGGCAGCGTGTTGGCCGCATGGTGAACGAACGCGGGTGCGGTGTCTTCATGCTCGACCGGCAGCGCGACCCAGGTCTGGATTCCGTGCACCGGCTGCTCGCGCGGCCGATCCTCGTCGGGCGAGCGTTCCGAATGCACGATGCCGCGGCCGGCGGTCATCCAGTTCACGTCGCCCGGCACGATCTTCTGCCGGAAGCCAAGGCTGTCGTGATGCATCAGCGAGCCGTCGAACAGGTAGGTGACGGTCGCGAGCCCGATGTGCGGATGCGGGAGCACGTCGATGCCGTGGCCGGCCGGCAGCACGGCCGGGCCCATCTCGTCGAAGAAGATGAACGGGCCGACGAGGCGCGCGGCGCGCGCGGGCAGCACGCGGCGCACGACGAGGTTGCCGATGTCGCTTTCGCGCGGCGTGAGCAGGGTCTTGATCGAGGCGGACATGACGGGAATCTCGTGACGGGGGCGGGAATACTCAAGCGATCGCCGTGTCGATCGCGATCGGGTGCGTGAGGATCTTGTGCACCGGGCATGCATTCGCGATCTGCAGCAGGCGTTCGCGCTGTTCGTCGGTCAGCTCGCCGTCGAGCGTGATGCGGCGCACGATCGTGCTGCCCGCGCTGCCCGATTCGTGCGCGAGCTTCACGTGCACTTCGTCGAGCGGCCAGCCTTTTCGTTGCGCATACATCTTCAACGTGATCGCGGTGCACGCGCCAAGGCTCGACAGCAGCAGCGCGACGGGCGTCGGCGCCGTATCGCCGCCGCCGAGCGACGCGGGTTCGTCGGCGCGCCACTGGTGGACGCCATCGGTGAAGTGGACGAGGTAATCGACCGGGCCGATGCTCGCTTCGACGGTGAGTTCGCTCATTGCAATTCCAGGTGGGGAAAGGGGCCGGGCCGGCCGGGCATGCCGCGGGCCGGACGTTACGGTTCGAGCAGGCGCTGCAGCCGCAGCTCCTCGAAATCCAGCTCCGATTCTATGCGGTGCAGCACCGCGTCGTCGACCCGGCCGTCGCGATGCAGGTCGAGCAGCGCGTCGCGCGACACGCCGACCAGCTCCAGCTCGACGCGCAGCATCCGCGCGCGCACGTCGGCGGGCGCCGCGCCGTCGCGGTGTGCGCGTTCGTTGAACGCGACGCGGTTGCGGTATTCGGTCAGCAGCCGGTCCAGCGATGCACGTTCGAGGCCGGCGCCGCGCTGCTCGCGCGCATCGAGTTCGGCGAGCGCCGCGCCGAACGTGTGCGCGCGCACCGCGTGCTCGGACATCGTGCGGCGCGCGGCCGGGCGCAGCTTCAGCACGCGGATCAGCGGCGCGAGCGTGCCGCCCTGCACGACGAGCGTCGCGATGATCAGCAGGAACGTGCTGAACAGGATCAGGTCGCGGCCGGGGAAATTGGCGGGCAGCGCGATCGCGGCCGCGAGGCTCACGACGCCGCGCATGCCCGACCAGCCGAGCACGACCGCTTCGCGCCACGACCACGCCGCGTGGCCCGCGCGCCGCGCGCGCAGGCGGCCCGGCAGCCACATCGCGGCGAACACCCACATCATGCGCGCGCCGATCGCGGCGGCCGTCGCCGGCAGCGCGACCCGCAGGCCGGCCATCAGCACCGCGCCTTCGTGGTTCACGCCCGCGAGGATCGCGTGCAGCGCGAGGCCGATCAGGATGAACACGAGCGCGTCGAGCACGAACACGATCGCTTCCCACGTCGCCTTCGCCTTGATCCGCATGTCGGCGTCGAACACGCGATGCTGGCGCACGCCGAGCACGAGGCCGCAGGTGACGACCGACAGCACGCCCGAGCCGGCGACCGCTTCCGCGATTCCGTAGCTGCCCCATGCCATCGCGAAGGTCACGACGATGCCGAGCATCGGGTCGCGCAGGCGCGGCAGCACCCAGCACATCGCGTGGCCGCACGCGAGGCCGACCGCGATGCCGATCAGCGTGAGCGAGAAGAACAGGCCGGTGGCGCTCGCTGCCGTGATCGACACGGCGAGCGCGGCCGATACGGCCATCTGGTACAGCAGCAGGCCCGACGCGTCGTTGACGAGGCTTTCGCCTTCGAGCACCGCGACGAGCCGCGCGGGCAGCGGGTGGCGCTGCAGGATCGCCTTCGCGGCGACCGCGTCGGGCGGCGACACGATCGCGCCGAGCGTGAAGCACGCGGCCCACGGCAGTGCGGGATTCGCCGCATGCACGGCGAGCGCGACCGCGACGGTCGTGAACGCCACGGCCCCGAGCGCGAGCGACGCGATCGATGCGAGCTCCTGCCGGAATTCCTTCCAGGCGGTGTAGAACCCGCTCGACATCAGGAGCGGCGGCAGCACGGCCGCGAGCAGCAGCGCCGGGTCCATGTCGGGCACGCGCTTGCCGGCGACGGCGACCGCGCAGCCGCCGAGCAGCAGCACGACGGCCGGCGGAATCGACACGCGTTCGGCGAGCCACGTGAGCGCGCCCGCGCCGCAGATCAACAGCAACAGGTAATGGAACAGCTCGACGTTGGTCATGCGCGGCCGGCGGCGATGGGGTGGATCAAGAAGGCTTGCGGTCGTTCGCGGCACCGCCCGGCAGCGCGCCGAACATGTGCTGGCTGCACTGCGCGTCGCGCCATGCGGTGTTCAGCCGATGGCCGGACAGCATCCGGCGCGCGACGGGCAGGATCTGTTCGCCGGCCAGCATGCCGAGCAGGCCGAGAAGCGCGATGATCGGCGGCGCGGGCGAATTCACGCCGATCGCGCCGTAGATGACGCCGGCGAGGATGCCGGCGAGCAGCGAGAGGACATACGGTTTCATGGGGGTGCGCCTCGTGAGGGCCGAGCGGCGCCGGAGCGGCGCCGCCGAAGTCTTGAGAGCGTATCGGGTTTGCGTGAAGAAAAAAAGGGCGGGCGGGCCGGAACGGCCATCCATTCGGGAATCGGATCGATTCCATTCCTTGGGTGTTCGCGCCGCGCGTTTGCGGCTTAAATGTTCGGGTCCGGATGACGACGATCCGGCGCCGATGCATTCCGGGCCCCTCCCGTTGTCACGGTCGAGGCAGGCCCCCCTTTTTCCGTTCACAGGACCCATCCGCCATGAGCAACCCGAAGCTTGAAGTACTGACGCCGCAGAACAGCCAGCTGATCTTCATCGACCAGCAGCCGCAGATGGCGTTCGGCGTGCAGTCGATCGATCGGCAGACGCTGAAGAACAACGTCGTCGGGCTCGCGAAGGCCGCGAAGGTCTTCAA
>NZ_LFZP01000030.1:0-144803 GCF_002925705.1 Burkholderia anthinoferrum | reverse complement strand
GCCGCCACCTTCGCCAGCGAGCCGCCGAATTTGCCGACCGCGGTCCGCGCGGCCGATACGATCACTACGTCCGTCATTTCCCTTTCCTCCAGGCCCGCACGACACGGCGCATCGTTACCGGCCCTGTTAAAAAAACTGCGGTGCACCGGACAGCGTGCGCCGCTGTCCGGTTTTCGTCAATCGCGCTGCAACACGTAGCGCCCGGGCGCCGGCTCGATCACCGGGAATTGCGCGGAACCGGGCTGGGCCGGCGGCGCGATCTTGCGGCCGCCGTACGCGTCGAGCCACTCGACCCACGTCGGCCACCAGCTTCCCGGCTGCTCGGTCGCCGCGGCGAACCAGTCGTCCGCGGATTCGGGCAGGTCGTCGTTGACCCAGTAGCTGCGCTTCTTCTTCGCCGGCGGGTTGATCACGCCGGCGATGTGCCCCGACGCGCCGAGCACGAACTTCAGCGGGCCCGAGAGGATCGACGTCGATGCGTAGGCCGTCTGCCACGGCACGATGTGATCCTCGCGCGAACCATAGATGAAGGTCGGCACGTCGATCAGCGACAGGTCGACCGATTCCCCGCACACGGTCAGCGCCCCCGGCTCGCGCAGCTTGTTCTCGAGATAGGTATGGCGCAGGTACCACGCGTACATCGGGCCCGGCAGGCTCGTCGAATCGCTGTTCCAGTACAGCAGGTCGAACGGCGCGGGCGTGCGGCCCTTCAGGTAGTTGTCGACGACGTAGTTCCACACGAGATCGTTCGGCCGCAGGAACGAGAACGTGTTCGCGAACTCGACGCCGCGCATCAGCCCCGGTTGCGCGCCGTTCTTGCCGCCGATGGTCTGCTCGCGCATCTGCACGTGCGCCTCGTCGACGAACACGTCGAGGATGCCCGTATCGGTGAAGTCGAGCATCGCGGTGAGCAGCGTCATCGACGCCGCCGGATGTTCGCCGCGTGCGGCCAGCACCGCGAGCGCGGTCGCGAGCATCGTGCCGCCGACGCAGAAGCCCAGCGTGTTGATCTGCTCGCGGCCGCTGATCTGCTGCACCGCGTCGATCGCGGCGAGCAGCCCTTCGTTCATGTAGTCGTCCCACGTCTTGTGCGCGACCGACGCATCCGCGTTGCGCCACGACACGAGAAACACCTGATGGCCGTTCGACAGCGCGTGCGCGACGAGCGAATTCTCGGGCTGCAGATCGAGGATGTAGAACTTGTTGATGCACGGCGGGACGATCAGCAGCGGCCGCTCGAACACCTTGTCCGTCTTCGGCGTGTACTGGATCAACTGGATCAGGTCGTTCTCGTACACGACCGCGCCTTCGGTACACCCGAGGTTCTTGCCGACCACGAACTGCGATTCGTCGGTTTGCGAAATCTTGCCGCGCTGTAGATCGCCGAGCAGGTTCATCATCCCCTGCCGCAGGCTTTCGCCGTGCGTTTCGAGGATCGATTTCTGTGCTTCGGGATTGAGTGCGAGGAAGTTGCTCGGCGCGGCGGCGGCCGTCCACTGCTGGACCGTGAAACGGATGCGCTCGCGCGTCTTCGGATCGGTCTGCAACGCGTCGGCCAGCTCCTGCAGGTAACGCGCGTTGAGCAGATACCAGGCGGCCGCAAACGCATGCGCGGGCGACGCCTTCCACGCGTCGCCGCTGAAGCGGCGGTCTTTCAACTCCGGCGACTCGAGCTTCGCGGCGCTCGCCTGCTGCATCAGCGTCATGCAATCGCGCGCGTAGTCGGCCTGCAATGCCTGGAGCCGTTCGGGCGGAATCGCGGCAACCGGCAGTTTCAGCCCCGCGAACGGCGACGCCATCGCGCCGAGGTCGGGCATCGACGGCATCTGGAACGGAAACGACGTCGGGAACTGGAATGTCGCGAACGGATTGACGGAGGCCGACGCCGTCGCGGCGCGCGCCGGATCCGCAAAACCACGCCACGCGTTCAACCACGACTCGAACATCTGCTGCATCGGCTGGGCAGCCGGATCGAAACCGGTGCTGCCCGCGGAAGTGCCCGCATGCGCGGACGTCGACGAATTTTTCGATGCTGTCATTACCTGCCTTACCGGTGATTCGTGAGCGTCAATCGTGAAATCCTGCTCGCGCGCGGCGTGCCGGCTGCGAGCCGGGCCGTCATGCTCTGGAGAGGCGTCTCCAGATTCTGCCGCAGTGCGGTATTTTTATCATTATCGTTTTCCCCATGTGATGCGCGATCAAACCACTGAACATTTCTGCCCGGAGATAATCCTCGCACAACAGACGGGACAAGGGTTCCGACAAAACATAAAACATTTTTTCTGGCTTGACGTCGGGATTTTTCATTCAGTCGCGCATGCAACGCCGCATTGCCGCCTCAATATCGAGATAAAGCGATTTCGCGGCGCAACAAAACCCGCGCATGCGCATGCGATCAATCGGCGAGCCAGATTGCCGCGGCCATGCGGCCCGTCACGCGGTCGCGTCGATACGAATAGAAGCGCGTGCGTTCGGCGACCGTGCAAGCCGTCCCGCCGCTCACGTGCGCCACTCCCGCACGCGCGAGTCGCAGGCGCGCGAGCGCGTAGAGATCGGCGAGAAACTTGCCGGGCGCGCCGTCGATCGCGACGAACGCATGACGGGTTTCATCATGCTCCGACTGCGGAGCCGTGTCGAGAAACGCATCGCGCACGTCGGCGCCGACCTCGAACGCCTGCGGGCCGATCGCCGGCCCGAGATAGGCATGCAGCGTGTCCGCCGCGCCGCCCGCGAGCGCCGCGACGCGCGCCGCGGTCTGCTCGACGATGCCGGCCGCGAGCCCGCGCCAGCCCGCATGCGCGGCGCCGACCGCGCGGCCCTGCGCGTCGCACAGCAGCACGGGCAGGCAATCGGCCACCATCACGACGCAGACGGCGCCTGGCTGGGCCGTGACGCTCGCGTCGGCCTGCACCGGCGCCGTGGCGGCAGGCGCCGCGGCGATCACCGCGTCCGCCTGCACGATCTGCGCGCCGTGAACCTGTTCGAGCCATGCGGCGCTCGACTGGCCCGCGAGCGCGAGCACGCGCGCGCGATTGACGGCGACATGGTCCGGATCGTCGCCGGTATGCAGGCCGAGATTCATCCCGCCCGGCAGCGCGGCGCCGTCCTGCCAGCGCCCGTACGGACCTTCGCTCACACCGCCGTTGCGCGTCGTGATCAGCGCACGCACGCGCGGCGACACCTGCCAGTCGGGCTGCACGCAGTCCCGCCACGTCAACGGCGCCAGGTTCGTCATCGGCACTCACTCCTCCTCATCGTCCAGATACGGCTCGTCGTCGTGATACTCGCCGCCGAAATCGTCATCGTCGTAGACACCGTCGTCGTCGTCGAATTCCTCGTCGCCCTGCCCGAAGCCGAGCGCCGCGACGAGCGCGTTCATGTCGTCCGGCAGCGGGCAGCGCCACTGCATCGCCTTGCCCGTGACCGGATGCACGAGGCCGAGCCGCCACGCATGCAGCGCCTGCCGTGCGAATCCGTCCGGCAGCGGCGTGACCGAACGCTTGCCGCGCGCATGCCCGTAGACCGGATCGCCGAGCAGCGGGTGCCCGGCGTGCGCGCAATGCACGCGGATCTGGTGCGTGCGGCCGGTCTCGAGATCGCACTGAATCGCCGACACCGGCTGACGTTGCCACAGGCATGTGTCAACCGTGCGGAAATGCGTGCGCGCGGGCTTGCCCGACGCCCCCGTGACGACGGCCATGCGCGTACGCTCGCGCGGGTCGCGGCCGATCGGCGCGTCGATCGTGCCCTCCTCCGGCATCGTGCCCCACACGAGCGCGAAATAGCGGCGCTTCACCGTGCGGGCCTGCAACTGGCGCACGAGGTCCGTCTGCGCGGCCAGCGTGCGTGCGACCACCATCAGGCCGGAAGTTTCCTTGTCGAGCCGGTGGACGATCCCTGCCCGCGGCAGGCCGGCCGCCGCATCACCGTAGCGGTGCAGCAGACCGTTGAGGATCGTGCCGCTCCAGTTGCCGGCGGCCGGATGCACGACGAGGCCGGCCGGCTTGTTGATGACGACGAGCGCGTCATCCTCGTAGATCACGTCGAGCGGCACGGGCTCCGGCGTGAACGCGAGCTGCTCGGGCAGCAGGTCGGGCACGAGCGCGATCTTCGCGCCGAGCGGCACCGGCTGGCGGATCTTCGCCGGCGAGCCGTCGACGAGCACGCGCTGCGCCTCGATCCAGCTCTGCAGGCGGCTGCGCGAGAATTCGGGGAACAGTTGGGCGAGCGCCTTGTCGAGCCGTTCGCCGGCGAGCGACAGCGGCACTTCGACGATGCGCGGCGCGTCGTCGCCCGCCGCGGACGGCACCACGGGCGGCTGCATGGCGTCGCCGGCCAGATCGTCATCGAGGGAATCCCCCGACGCAGCGTCGGCGGGCCGATCGCTTGGGCTATAATCTTCGCGATTTGGTGTGCCCGGCTGGGCATTCTGCGAACTTGAACGGGTCATTTAGACTGGGTCACCGAGACTTGAAGCTAGGACATGCGAGCATGATGAATTCGACCAAACGCACGGCCAGAACCGTCGCCGCCCGGGCTGCGGCGGTAGCGGCCGCGGCCCTCATCGCCGGCTGCCACGGCTTGCCGCAGAAGCAGGACGAGACGGCTACCTGGTCGAACAACAAATTATACTCAGAGGCCCAGGACGCACTGTCCGGCGGCGACTGGGGCAAGTGCGCGAAATATTTCGAATCGCTGCAGGGCCGCGATCCGTTCGGCCATTTCGCGCAGCAGGCGCAGATCAACGTTGCATACTGCAACTGGAAGGACAACGAAGCGGCAGCGGCCGACCAGGCCGTCGATCGCTTCATCCAGCTCCACCCCGATCACCCGGATATCCCGTACGCGTACTACCTGAAGGGGATGATCCACTTCAACGACGATCTCGGCCTGTTCGGGCGCTTCTCCGGCCAGGACATGAGCGAGCGCGATCCGCAGGCGCTGCGCGAATCGTACGATGCGTTCAAGGTGGTCGTCGACCGCTTCCCGAAGAGCAAGTACGCGCCCGACGCGGCCGCGCGGATGCGCTACATCGTCAACGCGCTCGCGTCGCACGAAGTGCATGCGGCCGACTACTACTACCGCCGCGGCGCGTATGTCGCAGCCATCAATCGCGCGCAGCTCGCGATCAAGGACTACAAGGGTGCGCCGGCGATCGAGGATGCGCTGCACATCATGATCCTGTCGTACGGCAAGCTGAACCAGCCGGAACTCGCCGAAGACACCAAGCGCGTGCTTGCGGGCACGTTCCCCGACAGCCCGTACGTGACGGGCCATTCGCGCCCCGGTACGAAGAAGTCGTGGTGGCAGTTCTGAAGCACGGCGCGACGTAACACCCCGGCGCGCACACAAAAAACCCGGCCAACGAGCCGGGTTTTTTATTGGCGCCGCATGCAGGCAGCGCCGGCGCGTTCGCGCGGCCAGCGCCGCGCATGCGGTCACGCGCGCTTGTCCGAGCGGTGCTCGTCGAAGAAATCCTGGACGACCGCGATCTCGCGCGTGCGCTTGAACGGCGGCAGGCTCTGCCAGATCCGGCGCCCGTACGGCTTGTCGACGAGCCGCGTATCGCAGATCATCAGCACGCCGCGATCCGTCTCGGCACGAATCAGCCGGCCCGCGCCCTGCTTCAGCGTGATCACGGCCTGCGGCAATTGATGCACCGCAAACGGGCTCAGCCCCTTCTTCGTCAACGCATCGAGCCGCGCGGCCAGCACCGGATCGTCCGGCGGCGCGAACGGCAGCTTGTCGATCACGACCAGCGACAACGCATCGCCGCGCACGTCCACGCCTTCCCAGAAACTCTGGCTGCCGACCAGGATCGCATTGCCGTAGGCGCGAAAGCGGTCGAGCAGCTCCGTGCGGCTTGCGTCGCCCTGCACGAGCAGCGGCGTGTTCCAGCCGCGCGATTCGATCACGTCCCGCAGCTTCGATGCGATCCGGTCGACCGCGCGCAGCGTCGTGCACAGCATGAACACGCCGCCGCCGGACGCCTCGATCGCCGGCAACGCGGCATCGAACACGGCATCGGTGAACGCGGGCGAAGACGGCTGCGGCAGGTTGCGCGGCACGTACAGCAGCCCCTGCGACTGGTAATCGAACGGGCTGGCGAGCGTCATCGAACGGCGCGAGCTCAGGCCCATCTGCGCCGCGTAGTGCGTGAAATCGCCGCGCACCGACAGCGTGGCCGACGTGAACACCCATGCACGCGGCACGCCCGCACGCTGCTTCGCGAAAATCGGCGCGACCGACAGCGGCGTTTCGTGCAGTTGCACGGTATGCGCGAACACCTCGACCCAGCGCACCTTCTCGTTCGGATCGCCTTCGGATGCCGCGTTGTCGCCGGCGGCTGCCGCATCGGCCTGCGCGGCCGCTTCCGCCGCGCCGGGCGCGACCCAGCCGGCCAGCAGGTCCTGCAGCTCGCGGGCGCGGCGCAGGCACGCACCGAGCGATTCCGCGCGCTCGGCCTGGCTCGCGAGCGCCGATGCGAGCGCATCGAGCGCGACGTCGAGCGCGTCGAGCGCACCGAACATCGGGTGATCGTCGCCCAGTTGCGCGAGCGACATGCGCACGATCTGGTCGTTCGCGAACGCGAGGCGCAAGTCGCGCGCCGCGCGCTCGAGATCACCGCCGAGCTTCACCCACTCGACCGCGTCGCGCGCATGGCTCAGGCCTTCGGCCACGGTGTCGCGCGCGAGCTCGAGAATCTGTGTCGTCGACAGCGTCTCGCCGAAGAACAGCGTCGCCGTCTCCGGCAACTGGTGCGCTTCGTCGAAGATGATCGTGTTCGCGTTCGGCAGCAGTTCGGCCATCCCCGTGTCGCGCAGCATGATGTCCGCGAAGAACAGGTGATGGTTGACGACGACGATGTCGGCCTGCTGGGCCTCGCGCCGCGCCTGCATCACGAAGCATTCCTTGTAGTGCGGGCATTCCTGGCCGAGGCAGTTGTCGCGCGTCGACGTGACCATCGACCACACGGGCGCGTTTTCGGGCACGCTCGCGAGTTCGGCCTTGTCGCCGCTCTTCGTGATTTTCGCGAAGCGGACGATTTCCTGCAGATAGGCCGTGTCCTGCCGCGACGGCAGCCGGCCGTTGTCGGCCGTGCGTTGCAGGTAGTAGTGGCACAGGTAGTTGGCGCGGCCCTTGAGCATCGCGACCGACACCGGCACCGCGAGCGCGTTGCGCACGGTCGGGATGTCGCGCAGGAACAATTGGTCCTGCAGGTGCTTCGTGCCGGTCGACACGATCACCTTGCCGCCCCACAGCATCGCGGGCACCAGATACGCGTAGGTCTTGCCGGTACCCGTGCCGGCCTCGACGATCAGCGTGTTGTCGCCTGCGTCGTGGTCGGATTCTGCGGCCGCGGCGTCGTCCGCGGTCGGCGCGGCCGTCTTGTCGGCCTCGCCCAGGCGGCGCGCCGGCCGCTTGCGGGTTTCGAAGATCTCGGGCTCCGGCATCCGGCGTGCGGATGCCTCCATCGCGGACGCGACCGCCCGCGCCATCTCGATCTGCGACGTACGCGGCCGGTAACCGTCGAGCGCACGCGCCAGCAATCCGCCTTCGCCGAAGATCGTGTCGAGTTCGTCGACGCGCTTGCGGCTCAGCTCGAAAGTGCCTTCGGGCGCACGAGCGCGCCCGGCGGACGTCGTGTCACGCCGGGCATCGGGGGTGGCTTCAAGCGGTGAATTCAAGGCAAGCGTTCCTGTGTCCAGCGCCCGGGCGGCGCCGGCGCTTGCCAGGCCGCGCTCAGGCGCGCTTATCCGGTTCGAGCTGCGATTGCAGCAAAATGATTTTGTCCTTGGCCGCCAGCTTTTCCTTCTTCAGGCGGTGCAGCGTGATGTCGTCGATGTCGGAGTGTCCTTCCTTCAGCTCGATCTCCCGAGCGAGCTGCTGGTGCTGCTCCTGCAATGCAGCCAAACGGTTGTGCAATTCCTGCTGCTGTTCCGTGTGACGGTTTTGCATAGTTGCCTCCTCATCGAAGCAGCGCGACGACTGGCGTGCCGACGCGCCCGAGACTGATCCCGATCAATTCAACACGTTACTGCCCCTGCTGTTGCTGCTGCCTGGCCTTCTCGGCCGCTTCCTGCTGACGCCGCTCGACATCGGCCTTGTGCTGCGCGGCTTCCTTCTGCTTCTGCTCGTAGCGCGCGGCGTTGTCCGCCCGCTCCTGCGCCTTCTGCGCCGCCTGCTGGTGCGCCTGGTCGAGCTTGCGCTGGAAATCCGCCTGCTTCTGGTCGTATGCCTGCTTGCTCGCCGCGCGTTGCGGCCCTTCCGCGCCGCGCTGCGCCTGCTTCAGTGCATTCTGCTCCTGCTTGTCGCGGAATGCAGCCGCGTTCGCCGCGTCGTTCGCCGCCCGCTGCGGCGCTTCCGCCGCGTTCTGCGCCTGCTTCAGCGCCTGCTGCTGGTCGCGCTGCTGCGCCCGCACCGCGCGCTGCTCGTCGTTGAGCGCGAGCTGCTCCTGGCGGATGCTCGCCCGCTCCTCGCGCATCCGGTCGCGCGCCTTGCCGAGACAGTGATTGACGAAGAATTTGCTGTAGCAATCGTGCTCCGCCACCGCATAACGATAATCGTTTTCCGCGGAGCGCTGATTGAGCACTTTTTGACGGGCGTCGAAATCCGGGGCGGCGGAGGCGGCAACGGGCGCGGACGCGGCGGCGTCCGAGGCCTGCGCGAATGCGCCGGAAGACCCGGCAGACAAAGCCGCGGCGAGCGCTGCGCCGAGCGCGACGAGAGAAATACGGGAAGTTGGCAACGTCGTAGGAAAGCTGCGGGACATGTGTCAAATTCTATCACCCCCGGCTGGACGCTCCGCCATTTATGGCAAAATGCCCCGCTCCATTCACCCGCGGCCTTGCCCCGGCGGGCCCGCCGTGCAGTCCGCCGCTGCGGGCCTGCCGGCCCGCGCCGCGATTCCAGCAGGCAGACAGACCATCCACGACATGACGGAAACCGTAGCACTCAAGATCGTACAGCGCATCGCCACCGAACTGTCCGTCCAGCCGCGCCAGGTCGCGGCGGCCGTGCAACTCCTCGACGAAGGCTCGACCGTTCCGTTCATTGCCCGGTACCGCAAGGAAGTGACCGGCAACCTGGACGACACGCAGCTGCGCCAGCTCGAGGAACGCCTCCTGTACCTGCGCGAGCTCGAGGATCGCCGCGCCGCGATCCTGTCGAGCATCGACGAACAGGGCAAGCTGACCGACGAACTGCGCGCCGCGATCGACGCGGCCGACAGCAAGCAGGTGCTCGAAGACCTTTATCTGCCGTACAAGCCGAAGCGCCGCACGCGCGCGCAGATCGCCCGCGAAGCCGGCCTCGAGCCGCTCGCGCACGCGCTGCTCGCGAACCCGCTGCTCGACCCGCAGGCGGAGGCGGCCGCGTACGTCGACGCCGACAAGGGCGTCGCCGACGTGAAGGCCGCGCTCGACGGCGCGCGCGACATCCTGTCCGAACAGTTCGGCGAGACGGCGGAGCTGCTCGGCAAGCTGCGCGACTACCTGCACAACCAGGGCGTGGTGTCGTCGGCCGTCGTCGAGGGCAAGGAAAACGAGGAAGGCGAGAAATTCCGCGACTATTACGACTACGCGGAAACGATCAAGACCGTGCCGTCGCACCGCGCGCTCGCGCTGTTTCGCGGCCGCAACGCCGGCGTGCTGACGATCAAGCTCGGCCTCGGCGAGGAGCTCGACGCGCAGGTGCCGCACCCCGGCGAAGCGATGATCGCGCGCCATTTCGGGATCGCGAACCGGAATCGCCCGGCCGACAAATGGCTGTCCGACGTCTGCCGCTGGTGCTGGCGCGTGAAGGTGCAGCCGCACATCGAAAACGAACTGCTCACGCAGTTGCGCGAAACGGCCGAAACCGAGGCGATCCGCGTGTTCGCCCGCAACCTCAACGACCTGCTGCTGGCCGCGCCGGCCGGCCCGAAGGCGGTGATCGGTCTCGACCCCGGCCTGCGCACGGGCGTGAAGGTCGCCGTGGTCGACCGCACCGGCAAGCTGCTCGCGACCGACACGATCTACCCGCACGAACCGCGCCGCGACTGGGACGGCTCGATCGCGAAACTCGCGCGCATCGCCGCGCAGACGCAGGCCGAACTGATCAGCATCGGCAACGGCACCGCGTCCCGTGAAACCGACAAGCTCGCGAGCGAATTGATCGCGAAGCACCCCGAACTGCGGTTGCAGAAGATCGTCGTGTCGGAAGCCGGCGCGTCGGTCTACTCGGCGTCCGAGCTCGCCGCGAAGGAATTCCCGGAGCTCGACGTGTCGCTGCGCGGCGCCGTGTCGATCGCCCGCCGCCTGCAGGACCCGCTCGCCGAGCTCGTGAAGATCGAGCCGAAGGCGATCGGCGTCGGCCAGTACCAGCACGACGTGAACCAGCGCGAACTCGCCCGCTCGCTCGACGCGGTCGTCGAGGATTGCGTGAACGCGGTCGGCGTCGACGCGAACACGGCGTCCGTCCCGCTGCTCGCCCGCGTGTCGGGCCTGAACGCGACGCTCGCGCGCAACATCGTCGACTACCGCGATGCGAACGGCCCGTTCCCGTCGCGCGAGCACCTGCGCAAGGTGCCGCGCCTGGGCGACAAGACCTTCGAGCAAGCCGCCGGCTTCCTGCGCATCAACGGCGGCGAGAATCCGCTCGACCGCTCGTCGGTGCACCCGGAAGCATATCCGGTCGTCGAACGGATGCTCGCGAAGATCAACAAGCGCATCGACGACGTGCTCGGCAACCGCGAAGCGCTGTCGGGCCTGTCTCCGATGGAATTTGTTGACGAACGTTTCGGCCTGCCGACCGTGCGCGACATCCTGGCCGAACTGGAAAAGCCGGGTCGCGATCCGCGTCCGGAATTCAAGACGGCCACGTTCCGCGAAGGCGTCGAGAAGGTATCGGATCTCGTGCCGGGCATGACGCTCGAAGGCGTCGTGACGAACGTCGCCGCGTTCGGCGCGTTCGTGGATATCGGCGTGCACCAGGACGGCCTCGTGCACGTGTCGGCGATGTCGACGAAGTTCATCAAGGACCCGCACGAAGTCGTGAAGGCCGGCCAGGTCGTCAAGGTGAAGGTGCTCGACGTCGACGTGAAACGCCAGCGCATTGCGCTGACGATGCGCCTCGACGACGACGCGGCAGCGCCCGGCATGTCGTCGCGCGGCGGCCAGGATCGCGGCAACGCGGGGCGCGGTGCCGCCCGCCCGCAGCGTTCCCGCGAGCCGGAACCGGCAGGCGCGATGGCCGCAGCATTCGCGAAGCTCAAGCGCTGAGCGCGCGAAGGCGCCCGAAGCAATAAAAAACCCGCCTTCCGGCGGGTTTTTTATTGCTTCGGCGAAACGCGCAGCCTGGCCGGCATGGGCCGCATGCGCGGCCCCACCGCACCGGTCAGATCTCGATCTTCGTGCCGAGCTCGACGACGCGGTTAGCCGGAATCGAAAAGAAGTCGGTCGGCTTCGCGGCGTTCTGATGCATCCACGCGAACACGCGCTCGCGCCAGATCGACATCCCCGGCAGATGCGTCGGCACGACCGTTTCGCGCGCGAGGAAGAACGACGTATCCATCAACTCGAACGTCATGTCGTGCGAGCGGCCGAATTCCTCGAGCACGGCCTTCACGTCCGGCGTCTCGTTGAAGCCGTACTCGGCCTTGACGATGTACAGCCCGCCGCCGGCATCGCGTGAGCTCAGGCGCTTGTCGTCGCGCACGTAAGGAAAATCGCGCGTGACGAACGTCAGGAAAATGGTTCGCTCGTGCAGCACCTTGTTGTGCTTCAGGTTGTGCAGCAGGCTGACGGGCACGAGCTTGTCGTTGCCGGTCAGGTAGATCGCGGTGCCCGACACCCGATGCGGCGGATGCGCGAGCAGCCCCTGCAGGAACGGCTCCAGCGGAATACCGTCGGCCGCCGTGCGCTCCTTGACGATGTGGCGCCCCTTGTACCAGGTCATCAGCAGGAAGAACAGCAGCGCGCCGATGCCGAGCGGCAGCCAGCCGCCCTGCGCGACCTTCAGCAGGTTCGCGCCGAAAAAGCCGAGGTCGATCGCGAGGAACACGGCGATGATCGCGCCCACCAGCAGCCGGTTCCAGTTCCACACCTTCACCATCACGACGCACGCGAGCACGGTCGTGATCACCATCGTCGCCGTCACCGCGATACCGTACGCAGCCGCGAGATTGTCCGAACTCTTGAAACCGACGACGATACAGAGGATCACGAACAGCAGCAGCCAGTTCACGACCGGCACGTAGATCTGACCGATCGCGAGCTCGGACGTATGCAGCACCTTCATGCGCGGCACGTAACCGAGCTGGATCGCCTGCGACGTCAGCGAATACGCGCCCGAGATCACGGCCTGCGACGCGATCACGGTCGCGACCGTCGACAGCACGACGAGCGGCAGCAGCCCCCATTCGGGCGCCAGCAGGAAGAACGGATTCTCGATCGCTTTCGGATTCTGGATCAGCAGCGCGCCCTGGCCGAAATAGTTCAGCACGAGCGACGGCATCACGAGCCCGTACGCGGCGTAGCGGATCGGCTTGGCACCGAAGTGGCCCATGTCCGCATAGAGCGCTTCCGCGCCGGTCAGCACCAGCACGACCGAGCCGAGCACGACGTAGGCCTGCAGCAGGTGGTCGGCCATGAACGACGCCGCGTAATACGGATTGATTGCCGCGATGATGCCCGGCACGCGAACGATGTGGTACACGCCGAGCGCCGCGATCACGACGAACCACAGCACCATGATCGGGCCGAACAGCTTGCCGACCAGCGCGGTGCCGTGCCGCTGGATCCAGAACAGCGCGATCAGGATCACGATCGTGATCGGCAGCACGAGATGGGACAGGTGCGGCGTCGCGATCTCGAGACCTTCGACGGCCGACATCACGGAGATCGCCGGCGTGATCACCGCGTCCCCGTAGAACATGCACGCGCCGAATATCCCGAGTGCCATCAGCGCGCCCGCGACACGGGTTTTGGAATCGAGCGGCCGCAGCGACAGCGCCATCAGCGCGAGCACGCCGCCTTCGCCGTTGTTGTCGGCGCGCATCACGAACAGCAGGTATTTGACGCCGACCACCAGCACGATGGCCCAGAACAGCAGCGAGATCACGCCGAGAATCGATCCTTCGGTCAGCGGAATCCCGTGTGCGGGGCTGAACGCCTCCTTGAGCGAATACAGCGGGCTGGTGCCGATGTCGCCGAACACGACGCCGATGGCTGCTATCGCTAGCGCCCGCATCGAATGTTGTTGCGTCGAATGCGGCGCGTGTGCGGCGTCGGTCGCGTGAGTCGTGTCGTTCATATGAAGCGTAATAATCGGGTCCGGGTCGGACAAAACGAGCGCTATTCTACTCGCGCCCCCGTGAAACGCCGCCCTGCCGTGTTGCCGTGGAACCACGTGATCCACGCCGCGCATGCAATCCGGCGCCACCTGTGGCAGGGCTGCCATCATAGCCGGGACCGCGCCGCCTGCCTATCGGGGTGCGCAAGACGGGCCGCGCGGCGCAACGCGCGCACCAATAAAAACGGCGCCGCAAGCGGCGCCGTACCAGGCTTTCCTTCGATCGGCCGGCCGCTTACGCGCCCGAACCGTCGCGCTGCGCGCGACCGCGCTTGATCCACGCCTCGAGGTTGTGCGGACGAACCGTGTCCCACTCCTCGAACGGCTGATGAATCCACGGATTCGTCGGCAGGAACTGCGTGTGATAGTCGGGCTTGACCTTCGAGCAACCCTTGTACCAGAGCACGGCCGAACGCACGGCCGTGACCGCCGGATAGCGCTCCTTCAGGTGCTCCTGCACGCGCGCGAGCGTGACGCCCGAATCGACGAGATCGTCGACCAGCAGCACGTTGCCCGCGAGATGGCCGCGCGTCATCGTGATGTACTGCGCGATGTCGAGCTCGCCCTGCTGGGTGCCGGCCGCTTCCCGGTACGAGCTCGTCGCGAGGATCGCGAGCGGCACGTCATAGATGCGCGACAGCTGGTCGCCGACGCGCAGGCCGCCGCGCGCGAGGCACAGGATCTGGTCGAACTTCCAGCCCGACGCATGCACCTGGAGCGCGAGCAGCTCGATCAGACGGTGATACTCGTCCCAGCCTACCCACAGGTTCTTGTCGTCGTTGCGCGGATCGGTCATCAAGTCTGCCGCCGTCATCGTGATTTGCTGCGTCATCTTGGGAATTACACCTTGAACGGATGGCGGAGCAGGATCGTTTCGTCGCGGTCCGGGCCCGTCGACACCATGTCGACCGGCACGCCAGCCACTTCCTGGACGCGGCTCAGGTAAGCCTGCGCGTTGGCCGGCAGCGCGTCCCACGTCTTGATGCCGACGGTGCTTTCCTTCCAGCCGGCGAACGTTTCGTACACCGGTTCGCAGCGCGCGACGTCGACCGCGCCACGCGGCAGAATGTCCACGTCCTTGCCGTCGACCTGGTAGCCGACGCACAGCTTGACTTCATCGAGACCGTCGAGCACGTCGAGCTTCGTCATGCACAGGCCCGACACGCCGTTGATCTGGATCGAGCGGCGCAGCGCCGCTGCGTCTAGCCAGCCGGTGCGGCGCGGACGGCCGGTGACCGAGCCGAATTCCTTGCCGACGTTCGCGAGCGTGACGCCGACCTGGTCCTGACGCTGCGGATTGTCCGCATCGTACAGTTCGCTCGGGAACGGGCCCGAGCCGACGCGCGTACAGTACGCCTTCGTGATGCCGAGGATGTAGTTCAGCTTCTGCGGACCGACGCCGGCGCCGGCCGATGCCGCGCCCGCGACGCAGTTGCTCGACGTGACGAACGGATAGGTGCCGTGGTCGATGTCGAGCAGCGTGCCTTGCGCGCCTTCGAACAGCAGGTTCTGGCCCGCGTTGTTCGCGTCGTACAGGCGGCGCGACACGTCGGCCACCATCGGCTTCAGGCGGTCGGCATAGCCGAGCATCGTGTCGAGCGTGGCCTGGAAGTCGACGGCCGCACCGCCCAAATACTGGGTCAGCACGAAATTGTGGAAATCGAGGTTTTCGCGCAGGCGATCGGCGAAGGTCTTCGCGTCGAACAGGTCCTGCACGCGCAGCGCGCGACGGCCGACCTTGTCTTCGTACGCGGGCCCGATGCCGCGGCCCGTCGTGCCGATCTTGCCCGCGCCCTTGCGCGCTTCGCGCGCCTGGTCGATCGCGATGTGATACGGCAGGATCAGCGTCGTGGCTTCGGAGATGAACAGACGGTCGCGCACGTTCACGCCGGCTTCTTCGAGCTCGCCGATTTCCTTGAACAGTGCTTCGGGGGACAGGACGACGCCGTTGCCGATGTAGCAGGCGACGCCTTCACGCATGATGCCCGACGGAATGAGGCGCAAGATCGTTTTCTTGCCGCCGATGATGAGGGTGTGGCCGGCGTTGTGACCGCCCTGGAAACGCACGACGCCCTGAGCGTGGTCCGTCAGCCAGTCGACGATCTTGCCCTTGCCTTCATCACCCCATTGCGTTCCCACGACGACGACATTGCGCCCGGGAGTCACGTTCACTGCGCTGGCAGACATGTTGATTCGTTAGCTGGTTAAAAACGTATTCTACCTATGTTCGCGGGCGATTCCGAATTTTTCCGTTTCGCTTCAACGATATGCACGCCGAAGCGCGACCCGCGAACGCCTGTTTATCGGGGTTCGACCACCCATGCGCCGTTGCGCTCCACGAGCGAGCGATCGCACGCGAATTCGTCGAGCACGTGGTCGTGGCCCGGGAGCGCCTGGATCACGACCTCGCCCGCATCGCGCAGCGCTGCGACAGCCGCGCCCAGCGCGTCGTCCTGCGCCCATGGCGCAAGGATCGCGGTGCCGCGCGCCTCGACCGGCGAAATCCGCGCGAGCTCGCGCAGGTCGAGCGAGAAGCCGGTTGCCGGACGCGCCCGGCCATAGGCCTGCCCCACGTGGTCGTAACGGCCGCCGCGCGCAATCGCGTTCGGCACGCCGTCAATGTAGGCGCTGAACATCGCGCCACTGTGGTACGCGTAGCCGCGCAGGTCGGCGAGATCGATCGCGACTTCGACGCCCTTCGCCTGAGACGCAAGCTGCGCGAGATCGTCGAGCGCCCGCGTGATTTCAGGCAGCACCGGCAGGCGCGTACGCGCCTCGGCGAGCACGCTCGCGTCACCGTAGAGGTTCGGCAGCGCGCGCAGCGCGGCACGCGTATCGGCGCCGAGATCGTCGGTGAGTTCGTTCAGCAGCGGCACGTCCTTGCCCGACAGCGCGTCGTACAGCGACTCGCCGCGCTCGGCGGCCTGCGCGTCGCGCGCCAGCAGCGCCGCGAGCACGCCCGCGTGACCGAGGTCGAGACGGATGCGCGACAGGCCCGCGAGATGCAGCGCATCGAGCATCAGTTGCTGGATCTCGAGATCGGCTTCCAGCCCGGCGTGCCCGTAGATTTCGGCGCCGATCTGGATCTGCTCGCGCGTCGCGTGCAGGCCGCGCGGACGCGTATGCATCACGTGGCCCGCGTAGCAGAGGCGCGTCACGCCCTGCCGGTTCAACAGGTGCGCGTCGATCCGCGCGACCTGCGGCGTGATGTCCGCGCGCAGGCCGAGCGTACGGCCCGACAGCTGGTCGACCAGCTTGAAGGTTCGCAGGCGCAGATCGGCGCCGCCGCTCGTCAGCAGCGACTCGAGATACTCGAGCAGCGGCGGCATCACCATTTCGTAGCCGTACGAACGGAAGCGATCGAGCAGCCTGCGGCGCAGCTCCTCGATCTTGCGCGCTTCCGACGGCAGCACGTCGGCGATATTCTCGGGAAGTAACCAGGTCGACATCGGTACGGTCCTACGACGGGAAACGGCGCGCGACACGCGCGCCGCGAGTTGAATCGGAACTTCGAAATCGGGCGGAACGAACGGCGGATGCGCCGTCCGGATCGGAGCGCCGGTCAGGTCGCGAGCAGCAGCAGCACGAGCCCGAGCACCATCACGATCAGCCCGCCGATCCGGATATGATGCGGCGGCCGCTCAGCTATTCTACGAAACGTGTCGCGCCAGGCGACGGGAAACACGAAAGGGAACGCCCCCTCGATGATCAGCATCAGCGCTACCGCGAGCAACAACGAGCCAGCCAGGTCCATGCGAGCGACGGCGCCGCTCGACGCGGCGCCCCAAGGTCAATGTTTGCGGGGAGCGGGCGCCGCCGGTGCGGCGCCGCCCGTCGGGCTGCGCATGAAGCGGAAGAACTCGCTGTCGGGATCGACGACGATGATGTCGTTGCGCTTGAACGTATTCCGGTAGGCCTGCAGGCTCGCGTAGAACTGATAGAACTGCGGATCGCGGCCGAACGCGTCGGCGGCGATCGTCGCGGCCTTCGCGTCGCCCTCGCCCTTGATCGTCTGCGCGGACTTGTACGCGTTCGCGAGCACGGCCTGCTGCTCGCGTTCGGCGTCGGCCTTGATCTGCTCGACGTCGGCCGCGCCTTGCGCACGCACCTGGGCCGCCTGATCGCGCAACGCGCCGATCATCCGTTGATAGACGGCGTCCGCCTGCGCGGCCGGCAAGTCGACACGCGTGAGCTGAACATCGACCACGTCGACGCCGAAACCGGACGCTTGCGCCTTCGCCGCATCGCGCGCGGCCTCGGCGATCGCGCGCTGGCCGCCGAGCGCATCGTCGAGCGCGCGCTTGCCGAATGCGTCGCCGAGCGCGCCCTTCAGCACGCCGGCCAGCCGGTCGGCGGCCGCCGCCGGGTCGCCGCCCGTCGCGGTGAAATACTTCATCGGATCGCCGATCCGGTACTTCGCCGCATACGCGACCAGCAGGTCGTGCTTGTCTTCGGTTGCCAGCTGCAGCGGATCGGACGACTCGAGCGACTGCACGCGCGTGTCGATCAGCGTGGCCGTCTGCAGCGGCGGCGGCAGCTTGAAGTGGACGCCGGGGCCCGCGAGCTCCGGTTGCGTACCGTCGCGGCCCGACAGCACGGCCGCATGGCGCGGATCGACGGTGAGGACCGTCGACGATGCCGCGAAGGCGACGATCACGATTGCGACGACGAGCGCAATGATTCGGTTCATGTTCTGCGCTCCCCGTTACTTCGTATCGTCTTCACGCGACCGGCTGCGAAACGCTTCGCGCGATCGCAGCACGTCGACGCCCGAGGCGGTGGCGGCCGGTGCGGCGCTCGCCGGTGCCGGCGCGGCTGCCGCCGGCGTCGTGGCAGCCGGGGCCGACGCCGCATCGGGCCCGGACGCGCCGGTCGACGCCGCGGCGTTTTGCCGCCCCTGCTCGACGAGCTTGTCGAGCGGCAGATACACGATGCTGTTGCCGCCCTTGTTGCCGACGAACACCTTCGTCGCGTTCGAATAGATTTCCTGCATCGTCTCGAGATACATCCGCTCGCGGATGACCGCGGGCGCCTTCGAGTACTGCGCGTAGACTTGCTTGAAGCGGTCCGCATCGCCTTCGGCTTGCGTGACCACGCGATCGGCATACGCCTTCGCTTCGTCGACGAGCTTCGCCGCATCGCCCTGCGCCTTCGGCAGCAGGTCGCTCGCGTAGGCCTGCGCGGCGCGCTTCGCGGCCTCGCGCTCGTCGCGCGCCTTCGCCACTTCGGCGTACGCGGCCTGGGTCTGGTCGGGCGCCGCGACGCTCTGCATCGTGACGGCCGTCACCTCGAGTCCCGACTGGTAGCGGTCGAGATCACGCTGGATCGCGGTGGAAAGCTGCTCGCGCAGCGCATCGCGATCCTGATTCAGCATGTCGGCCGCACTGCGCGTGCCGACGATCGCGCGCACCGCGGCCTGCGCGGCCTGCGACACGCTGCGTTCGGGATCGACGCTGCGGAACAGGTAATCGGTGGCGGAACGGATCCGGTACTGGACGATGAAGCGCACGTCGACGATGTCGGCATCGCGCGTCAGCATCGCGGCCTCCTTCACGTTCGCGAGGCGCACGACGTTATTGCGGCCGATCTCGATCGAGCGGACCTGCGACGTGTCCACGATCTCGTGCGACGCGAACGGATACGGCGCGCGCCAGTGCACGCCCTGGCCGACCGTGCCCGACAGCTTGCCGAGCTGCAGCACGACGCCCGTCTGGCCTTCCTGCACGACGAACAGCCCGCTGCCCGCATACACCGCGACCAGCACGCCGATCACGATGCCGACGCCCACCCGTGCGGCCCGGCCGTTGTCGGGACGCAAGCCGTTACCGCCCTTGCCGCCGAACAGGCCGCTCAGGCGTCGGTTGAAGTTGCGCCACATCTCGTCGAGATCGGGCGGACCGTCGCCGTCGCCGCCTTGCGGACGCTTCGATTCGTTCGCGCGGGGGCGGGATCCGTCCTTGCCATTGCCTTCGCCGCGTCCCCAGCGGGGATCGTTGATCGACAACAAGGCGCGCATCCGCCGCCAGGTACTCCGCTCGTTGTATTCGTTCACCAGAGTTTGTTCACCAGATTGGAAGCCGGCGAACCGGCCGGGGCCGGTTAGCGCCCGTGTTCGGAAATCGTGTGGTCTTCGTGCGGTTCAGCGGACGTGCCATCGAGCGCGTCGGACAACGTCGCGCTGGAAAGGTGTTCCGCGGAGGCGATTTCGGCGATGGCGGCACGCAACGTATCAAGACCCTGACCGGTGCGCGCGCTCAAAAAGACGCGCGAAATATTACCATATTCGTCCCGCTCGACCGCGTCGCCGCGGGCCGCCAGCTCGGGCACGGCGTCGATCTTGTTGAACACCAGGACCTGCCGGACCGTGTCCGCACCGATCTCGTGCAGCACGCCGTTGACCTGCTCGATCTGCTCGAGCCGGACCGCGCTCGACGCATCGACCACGTGCAGCAGCAGATCCGCATGGATCGTTTCCTCGAGGGTCGCGCGGAACGCCGCGACGAGCTGGTGAGGCAGCTCGCGGATGAACCCGACCGTATCGGACACGACGATCTGCCCGACCTCGTCGCCGAGGTACACGCGCCGCGACGTCGTATCGAGCGTCGCGAACAGCTGGTCGGCCGCGTAGGCCTGCGCTTTCGTCAGCGCATTGAACAGCGTCGACTTGCCCGCGTTCGTATAGCCGACGAGCGACACCGACATCGTGCCGCTGCGCGCGCGCTGCCGGCGCTGCGTGCTGTGCTGGCGGCGCAGCCGGTCGAGCCGCGACTTCAGCATCTTGATGCGTTCGCCGATCAGCCGGCGGTCGGTTTCGAGCTGGGTTTCACCGGGGCCGCGCAGGCCGATACCGCCCTTTTGCCGTTCGAGGTGGGTCCACGCGCGAATGAGCCGGGTCGACAGGTATTGAAGCTGCGCGAGCTCGACCTGCAGCTTGCCTTCGTGGCTGCGGGCGCGCTGCGCGAAGATGTCGAGGATGAGGCTCGTGCGATCGACCACGCGCCTGTTAAGCGCCTGCTCCAGATTGCGTTGCTGGGCCGGCGCCAATGCGTGGTTGAAGATGACGATTTCGACGTTGTGCGCGTCGCAGGCGAGCCGCAGCTCTTCGGCTTTGCCGCTGCCGATGAACATCTTGGCATCGGGACTGGCGCGACGCCCCGTGAGGGTGACGGCGGGACGGGCTCCCGCGCTGGAGGCGAGAAGACTGAGTTCTTCGAGACTGGCTTCGAAATCGGTCTTGCCGAGATCGATGCCGACGAGCGCTGCGTTGATCAAATTATCGGGTGTCAAGATAAGGCGGCTGGCATCGGTCGCTCGCGGCGACCGGATGCCGGCCGCTGCGATAGGTTAGGACGAGGCTTCCGCGTCCGGGTGGAAATTCACCGGGCGCGCCGGCACGACCGTCGAGATGGCGTGCTTGTAAACCATCTGGGTCACCGTATTACGGAGCAACACGACGTACTGGTCGAACGATTCAATGTTCCCTTGAAGCTTGATGCCGTTGACGAGGTAGATCGAAACGGGAACGTGCTCTTTGCGCAGTGCGTTCAAAAACGGGTCTTGTAACAATTGCCCTTTGTTGCTCATGGCGTACTCCATCTTTTTTTGCAGGTTGATCTGGATTGGCGGCGAAGAAAAAGAGATCCGGCGCCAATCGCTACACTATAGCTGATTTTGCCTGCCCCGCCCGGTGCATAGGCCTTCCGGCCTAGCCGTGGCGGGCCATGCGTCAGCCCTTGTCCGCGTACGGATTGTTCGACGAACGGAACTCTATGCGCAATGGAGTCCCGGTCAGCGAGAAAGTTTCGCGGAACCGGTTTTCGAGGTAGCGCTTGTAGGTTTCCGTCACCGCGTCGAGCGCGTTGCCGTGAATCACGATGATCGGCGGATTCTGGCCGCCCTGGTGCGCGTAGCGCAACTTCGGACGCACCGGGCCGCGACGGCGCGGCTGCTGGAATTCGACGGCCTCGATCAGCGCGCGCGTGAGCTTCGGCGTCGGCAGTTTCGCCATGGCCGCCGCGTAGGCGTCGTCGACCGAGCGCATCAGCGCGCCGATACCCGTCTTCTTCGCGGCCGAAATGAAGTGCGATTTCGCGAAGTCGAGGAATTTCAGCTTGCGGGTCAAATCCGCTTTCGCGCGGTCGCGCGCGTGGTCGTCGAGGCCGTCCCACTTGTTGACGCCGATCACGAGCGCGCGGCCCTGCTCGACGACGAAGCCGGCGATGTGCGCGTCCTGGTCGGAAATGTCCTGCTGCGCATCCAGCAGAAGAATGACGACGTTCGCGTCGGAGATCGACTGCAGCGTCTTCACGACCGAGAACTTCTCGATCGCCTCGAACACCTTGCCGCGGCGGCGCAGGCCGGCCGTGTCGATCAGCGTGTATTTCTTGCCGTTACGCTCGAAGTCGACGTAGATCGAATCGCGCGTCGTGCCCGGCATGTCGAACGCGATCACGCGGTCCTCGCCGATCAGCGCGTTGACGAGCGTCGACTTGCCGACGTTCGGACGGCCGACGATCGCGATCTTGATGCCGCGCGACGGATCATCCTCGTCCGCTTCCTCGGGCTGGCCCGCGTACGCGACTTCGAGCGCCTCGTTGATCATGTCGGTCACGCCGTCGCCGTGCGCGGCCGAGATCGCGCGCGGATCGCCGAGCCCCAGCTCGTAGAACTCGGAGGCGACCGCCGTGTACTTCATCCCCTCGGCCTTGTTGACGACGAGGAAGATCGGCCGGCCGGTCTTGCGCAGGTAGTCGGCGATCGACTTGTCCTGCGGCGCGAGCCCGTTGCGGCCGTCGACGATGAACACGACGACATCGGCTTCCTCGACGGCCTGCCGCGTCTGGCGCGCCATTTCGTGCAGGATGCCGTCCTTCGCGACGGGTTCGAAGCCGCCCGTATCGACGACCAGGTAGGGCCGTTCGCCGACGCGCCCTTCGCCGTAATGGCGATCGCGCGTCAAGCCCGGCAAGTCGGCGACCAGCGCATCGCGCGAGCGCGTGAGCCGGTTGAACAGCGTGGATTTCCCCACATTGGGGCGCCCAACGAGGGCAATGACCGGTTTCATCTGTGTTTTCTACGGTGAAGCGCAGCAGCGGGAGGCCCGCTGCTGCGGGCGGCTGCGCTGAATGAAAATATCACGAATTCGCGCCGCGCCGGATGCGCGCGCCGGGCGCGCGTCGCGCGCCGTCGTCTTTCGTCTCGAACTGCCTTTCAAATACCGAGCGGCCGGGAACGCCGGCCGCCTTCAAGTCGCGGGGCCGCGGCGCGCGGGACCGGCCCGCCGCACCGCGGCCCCGCCTGTTTCCCGCGTGTCAGCGCGGACGGAACCCGTACAGGCCGCCGTCCTTCGTCTGCACGACGAGCGTATTGCCGGCGAGAACCGGCGCCGCCGTAATCGCGCTGCCGTCAGTCTTCATTCGCGCGATGAAGCTGCCGTCTTCGCGCGACAGGAAATGCACGAAGCCCTTGTAATCGCCCATCACGACCGCGTGCCCGAGCAGGTACGGCACGCCGACGTCACGGCTCTTCAGCTTGTCGTTGCGCCACAGCTGGTTGCCCGTGGCCGCGTCGTACGCGGTGACGACCGACCAGTCGTCGCCGCCGGCGACCACCGAATCGTCCTGCGCGAGGCCGCTGCGGCTCGAGAACGGTTTTTCCCACAGCGGACGGCCCGAGTTCGCATCGAAGCAGCCGAGCTGACCCTGGAACGTCACCGCGCAGGTTTCCGCGCCCACGAGCGTCGGCGGGCCGCTGACGTCGTTGATGCGCTCGACCTCGGTCACGCCCTTCGGGAACGACACGGGGGTCTGCCAGAACGGCTCGCCCGTCTGCAGGTTGATCGCGACGAGACCGCCGCCCGGGAAGCCCGCGAGCACGGCCGCGTCGCCCGCGAACGTCATGCCGGCCGACACGCGCAGGTTCAGCGGCACCGCACGGTTGCGGTAGTTCCACTTCTGCTCGCCCGTCTGCGCGTTGAACGCGATCACCTGGCCGTCGATCGTGCGGACGACCACGAGGCCGTTACCGACGAGCGGCGGCGAGAAGATCTCGCCCTGCACGCTGGTCTTCCACAATTGCTTGCCGTCCGGGCCGAGCACGAACACGCCGCCCTTCAGCGCACCGACCGCCGTCAGGTTGCCGTCGCTGCCGACGCCGGCCGACAGGTCCGAACCGACCTTCGAGCGCCACAGCGTCTGGCCCGTCTTCGCATCGATCTTCTCGACCGAACCGTTTTCGCCCGCCGCATAGACGGCGTCGCCCACGGCCACCGGCGAGAACAGGTAGCGTCCGCCCTTGCCGACGCTCGCCTTCCAGACCTGTTGCACGTCCATGACGGGCTTGAACTCGGTGAGCGGCGTCGGCACGCGGCGCGCGTCCTTCGACGACGAGCAAGCCGCCAAAGCGAGGACAGCCGCCGCGCAGGCAACGGGCACAGCGTAACGTTTCAGCAAATTCATCGGTTAGCGAAGCAGAGTTAAGAGGTTGAGGGGGCCGGGATTCAGCCGCCGAGCGCGTCCAGCTTGAACTGCACGAGCTGGCGTGCCGACTGGTCGTCCTTCGACAGGCCGTCGAGCGCAAGCTTGTAAGCCGCGCGCGCATCGTCGGTCTTGCCTTGCGCGGCCAGCAGATCGCCGCGGCGATCGGCCACGAGGCCCTTGAACGCATCGACCGGCGTACCCGACAGCAGCGCGAGGCCCGCATCGTACGCCTTCTCGTCGAGCAGCAGCGACGCGAGCCGCAGCTTCGCGATCTGCTTGTACTCTTCGTCCTTGGCGTGCTCGGCGGCCCATTGCAGCTGCGCCTTCGCGCCTGCCGCATCGCCGGCCGCGTACAGCGTCTTCGCGGCCGCGAGCGCCGTCATCTGCGCATACGGCGTGCTGCCGAACTTGTCTTCCATGTCGGCAGCCGCGCGGGCCATCGTCGCCTTGTCGTTCGCGGCGGCCGCCTTCTGAACCTGTTCGTACAGCCCGGATGCCTCGGCGGCCTGACGGCGCTGCCAGTAGTTCCAGCCGTTGAAACCGGCCGCGACGACGAGCGCCGCGAGCACGATCCACGTGGTGAGGTTGCCCCAGCGGGCCCACCACGCCTTGAGACTTTCAATCGATTCTTGTTCGTCGTGATAACTCATCGGCGAGCGATTCCTTCCTGTTCAGCTTTTCTTGTCGAGCGGATGCCAGCGCGATCAGTCGTCGCCGTCTTCGGCGGATGCAACCATCGCATTGATTAGGAATTCGGTCAAGCTTTCGACCGGTACGGTCTGCTGAACGTTCTTTTCCCCTTCCGCGCCCGCGCCGCGCAGCGCTTTCACGCCCACCGTGCCGTTCGCGACCTCTTCTTCGCCGAAGATCACCGCGAACGCGGCGCCGCTTGCATCGGCCCGCTTCATCTGCGACTTGAAGCTCGCCGGCGCGCCGTCGGCGCTGCAGTGGAAGATCACGTCGAGGCCCGTGTCGCGCAGGCGTTCGGCCGCGATGAACGCCTGTTCGCGCGCGGTTTCGCCCTGGTGCACGACGTATACGTCGACGCCTTCCTGCTCGGGCGCGAGATCCTCTTCCTTCAGCAGCTCGAGGATGCGCTCTATCCCCATCGCCCAGCCGCACGCGGCGGTCGGCTTGCCGCCGAGCTGCTCGATCAGCGGATCGTAGCGGCCGCCGGCCGCGACCGTGCCCTGTGCGCCGAGCTTGTCGGTCACCCACTCGAACACGGTCAGGTTGTAGTAATCGAGGCCGCGCACGAGACGCGGATTGATCTTGAACGGAATGTTGTTCGCGAGCAGCAGGCGCTGCAGCCCTTCGAAATGCGCGCGCGATTCGTCGCCGAGGAAATCGATCAGCTTCGGCGCGTTCTGCGCGATCTCCTGCAGCGCGGGATTCTTCGTGTCGAGCACGCGCAGCGGGTTCGTGTACAGGCGGCGCTTCGCGTCCTCGTCGAGCACGTCGGCGAACTGCTCGAGGTACTTGATCAGTTCGACGCGGTGCGCGGCGCGCTCTTCGGCGAGGCCGAGCGAGTTGATCTCGAGCTTGATGCCGGTCAGGCCGAGGTCGTCCCACAGGCGCTGGCACATCATGATGATCTCGGCATCCGCATCGGGACCCGCGAAGCCGAGCGCCTCGACGCCGACCTGGTGAAACTGGCGATAACGGCCGCGCTGCGGACGCTCGTGACGGAACATCGGGCCGATGTACCACAGGCGCTTCGGGCCGTCGTACAGCATGTTGTGCTCGATCGACGCACGCACGACGGCCGCGGTGTTTTCCGGGCGCATCGTCAGGTTCTCGCCGTTCAGCGCGTCGGTGAAGCTGTACATCTCCTTCTCGACGATGTCGGTGACTTCGCCGATGCCGCGCGTGAAGAGCT
Source organism: Burkholderia anthinoferrum (assembly GCF_002925705.1). Lineage (NCBI taxonomy): Bacteria > Pseudomonadati > Pseudomonadota > Betaproteobacteria > Burkholderiales > Burkholderiaceae > Burkholderia > Burkholderia anthinoferrum. The sequence goes on along the minus strand of NZ_LFZP01000030.1, from coordinate 119,114 downwards.
GCGTATGTTCGACGATCGGCGTGCGGATGTTCTGGTAGCCGTACGCGCGCAGCAGCGATTTCACGGTAGCTTCGAAGAATTCCCACAGGCCGGCATCCTGCGGAAGGATGTCGTTCATGCCTTTGACGCCGGTGAGCTTCTCGATCTTGCGTTTCTGTTCAGTCATCGTTCGTGTGTGTGGACGAATTAGTTCAGGGCCTCGGTGCGGCCGTAATTGCGTGCGACGTAGTCGCTGACGATCTGCTGGAATTCCTCGGCGATCCGCTCGCCGCGCAGCGTCTTGACCTTTTCGCCGTCGATGAAGACCGGCGCGGCCGGGTTCTCGCCCGAGCCCGGCAGGCTGATGCCGATGTTCGCGTGCTTCGATTCACCCGGGCCGTTGACGATGCAGCCCATCACCGCGACGTTCATCTTCTCGACGCCCGGATACTCCTTGCGCCAGACCGGCATCTGCTCGCGCAGATACGTCTGGATCTGCATCGCGAGTTCCTGGAACAGCGTGCTGGTCGTGCGGCCGCAGCCCGGGCACGCGATCACCATCGGCGCGAACGAGCGCAGGCCCATCGTCTGGAGGATTTCCTGGCCGACGATCACTTCGCCCGTGCGCGACGCGCCCGGCTCCGGTGTCAGCGAAATGCGGATCGTGTCGCCGATCCCTTCCTGCAGCAGCACGCCGAGCGCCGCCGTCGACGCGACGATGCCCTTCGAGCCCATGCCGGCCTCGGTCAGCCCGAGGTGCAGCGCGAAGCCGCAGCGGCGGCCGAGTTCGCGGTACACGGCGATCAGGTCCTGCACGCCGCTGACCTTGCACGACAGCACGATGCGGTCGCGCCCCAGGCCAAGCTCCACCGCACGCTCGGCCGAGCCGATCGCCGACTGGATCAGCGCCTCGTACATCACGCTCTGCGCGTCCCACGGCTGCGCGCGCGCGGCGTTCTCGTCCATCATGCGCGCCAGCAGATCCTGGTCGAGGCTGCCCCAGTTCACGCCGATCCGCACCGGCTTGTCGTACTTCGCCGCAGCCTCGATCATCTGCGCGAACTGCGTGTCGCGCTTCGCGCCTTGGCCGACGTTACCGGGGTTGATCCGGTACTTCGACAGCGACTCCGCGCAGCCCGGGTAGTCGCGCAGCAGCAGGTGGCCGTTGTAGTGGAAATCGCCGACGAGCGGCACCGTCACGCCCATCCGGTCGAGCTGCTCGCGAATCGCCGGCACGGCGGCCGCGGCTTCGGGCGTGTTGACCGTGATGCGCACCAGCTCGGAGCCCGCATTCGCGAGTTCCTTGATCTGGATCGCCGTGCCGATCGCGTCGGCCGTGTCGGTATTCGTCATCGACTGCACGCGCACCGGCGCGTCGCCGCCGATCGTCACGAGTTGCCCGCCCCAGCGGACATCCACCGCATGCGATACGCGGCGCGGCTGATGCCCGCCGAACACCGGCTCGGTTGAACAAATCTGACTGCTGCGTGGGGATTGAGCTTCGGATTGCATCGATAGATCCATTTACGCGGAATGCGCCGCGACGCGGCGCATGAATTGAAAAAGCGCCGTGCCCTCACGGCCCGCCGATATCGACGGCAGGCCTTCGCCACGGCGCTTGACGTCAGGGCAGCGTGAACCGCGCCACGTTACCCCGCGCTGCCGAATATTTTGCCGGATCGACCGGTTTTCCGTCGAACGCAACCGCGTCGAGGCCGGCCTTGTTGCCGATCGTGACCTTGAACGGTCCGTCACCGGCGACCTGCTTCGTTTCGCCGGCGCGCACCAGCGCCGAGAACAGCTCCTTGCCATTCTTGTCGCGCACGCTGAACCAGCAATCCTGCTTGACCTTCAGTTCGACCATCGACTGGCCCGCCGCGACCACGACGCTCGCCGGCTGGGCCGGCGCGGCCGTGCTTGCCGCCGCCGTTGCCGCCACGGGCTGCGATGCCGCAGCCGTCGCGACCGGGGCGGCGGGCGCCGGGACAGCCGATGCAATCGCCTGCGCCGGGGCCGCCGACGCGGCAGCCGGGGCCGGAACCTCATTCGCCACCGCCGCCGACGCACCGTTCGGGGCCGCTTCTTCAGCGGAGGACGCTGCCGCCGCGCTCGCGGCCGACGCATGTTCGGCGTCGCCGCCCTTGAAGCGCGCGAGCAGGCTCGACGAATCGCCGCCAGTGTGCCACATCAGTGCGGCGACCACCGCGACGATGACGATCCCCGTTCCCCACAGCCAGGGATGGTGGCGCGACGAACCGCCCAGCGGAATCGACACGCGGCCGCGCGGCAGATCCGTGCCCGACGACGCAGGCATCGACAGGTCGACTTCCGGCACCCCGCGCTCGCGGCGCAGCGCCTGCGCGAACGGTTCCGGATCGACGCCGAGCATCTTCGCGTAGCTGCGCACGACGCCGAGCGCGAACGTCACGCCAGGCAAATGGCTGATGTCGCCGGCCTCGAGCGCCCGGAGTTTCTGTGGTGCGACCTTGAGTCGCGCCGACACGTCGTCGACCGACCAGCCCTTCGTCTCCCGAAGCTGCGCCAGCCGGCTGCCGACCTCCGCCAGCGATTCCAGTCCCGCCGGTGCCGGCTTCGCGGCATTCGTCTCTGCGCCGTTAGACGGCTGCGGCTCACTCATCCTTGTCCTCGCGTCGATTCTTCTTCACTGGCGGGTGCCGCCGGCTCCTGCCGGCCGGCACCCGCAACGGTTCATACCCTGCGCGGCGCCGAGGCGCCGCGACCGATCGCTATTCGCGTGTTGCACCGCCAAACGGTTCGGGCACCCTGGGCAGGTGCCCCGAACCAGGCGTCCCCGACTACGCGCCCCCGACTACGCGCCCCCGATTAGGCGTCCCCGACTGGGCGTCCCCGACTAGGCGTCCCCGTCAAACTGCCCGAACTTCGATGATCTTTCCTGCCGCGCCCGTCCGTTCCGCGAGGCGCGTGCGGTCCTTCACCGCGCCGGCCAGTTGCCCGCACGCGGCGTCGATGTCGTCGCCGCGGGTCTTGCGCACGGTCGTGACGACGCCCGCGTCGATGAGGACCTGCGCGAAACGCTTGATCTGCTCTGGCTTCGAACGGATCAGGCCAGATTCCGGAAACGGATTGAACGGGATCAGGTTGAACTTGCACGGCACGTCGCGCGTGACGGCCAGCAGTTCGCGCGCATGCGCTTCGGTGTCGTTGACACCGTCGAGCATGCAGTATTCGAACGTGATGAAGTCGCGCGGCGCGACTTTCAGATAACGCTGGCACGCAGCCATCAGCTCGCGAAGCGGATACTTCTTGTTGAGCGGCACCAGCTCGTCGCGCAGCGCATCGTTCGGCGCATGCAGCGAAACGGCCAGCGCGACCGGCAACTCGGCGCCGAGGCGGTCCATCATCGGCACCACGCCCGATGTAGACAGCGTGACGCGACGGCGCGACAGGCCGTACGCGTTGTCGTCGAGCATCAGCCGCATCGCGGGCACGACCGCGCTGTAATTCAGCAGCGGCTCGCCCATGCCCATCATCACCACGTTGGTGACGACCCGCTCGGCCTTGCCGTTCGGGCCGGGCGCGCGGCCCAGCGACGCTCGCAATGCAAATTCGGCCATCCGGAGCTGGCCGATGATTTCGGCTGTCGACAGGTTGCGGGAGAAGCCCTGCTTGCCCGTCGAACAGAAGCGGCAGTTCACCGCGCATCCGGCCTGCGACGACACGCACAGCGTGCCGCGCGTCTCTTCCGGGATGAACACGGTTTCGACCGCATTGCCGTTTCCGACGTCGATCAGCCACTTGCGTGTACCGTCGGTGGAAACGTGATCGCTGACGATATCCGGCATCACGATCGACGCGCGGCCCTTGAGCTTTTCCCTCAGGGACTTCGCGAGATCGGTCATGCCGTCGAAGTCGCCGGCGTTGTACTGGTGGATCCAGCGCTGCAACTGCTTGGCGCGGAACGGCTTCTCGCCCAGGCTGCCGCAGTACGCGACAAGACCCTCGGCGTCGAAGTCGAGAAGATTGACGGAAGTTTCGCTCGTCATGATGTGCTGCCTTGCCGCGTGCGCTGAATCCTGCCTACTTGCTGTCAGCCAGGGCTTAACGCGAGTAAACGTTCATTTCCGGGAAGAAGAACGCGATTTCGACCGCTGCCGTTTCCGCAGCGTCCGAGCCGTGCACGGCGTTCGCGTCGATGCTGTCGGCGAAGTCGGCCCGGATCGTGCCCTTTTCCGCCTTCTTCGGATCCGTCGCGCCCATCAGGTCGCGGTTCTTCAGGATCGCGCCTTCCCCTTCCAGAACCTGGATCATCACCGGGCCCGAGATCATGAAATCGACGAGATCCTTGAAGAACGGACGTGCCGCGTGGACTGCGTAGAACTTCTCTGCGTCAGCACGCGACAGGTGTGCCATGCGCGCTGCGACGATCTTCAGGCCGGCGCCTTCGAAACGGCTGTAGATCTGGCCGATCACGTTCTTTGCCACCGCATCCGGCTTGATGATCGACAGGGTGCGCTCGATTGCCATAAAAACTCCAAAAAATTAAGAAGTTACAGGTTCAAATGAATCCGCTATTGTAGCACGATCCCGTGTATCATTGCGATTGAACCCTTACACGAATGAAAGGTTCAGAATCCATATGTTTTGTTCCGCCGAGCCATTGAAACCTCGCGGCACGGAACGTATCTTAGCCATAGCTGCCCCGGTTTGCTGCGCCGCACATCGCGCGCGCCGAACCGGCCCCGGACGCCCACGCGTTCAATGTTAGGAGAAACCATGAACGACTATCCGTACAATTTCGGCCGCGGCGGTTCCGTCAGCACCGCCGAGGTTCGCAACCGCGTGCTGCGGAACACGTACTGGCTGCTCGCGCTGTCGATGGTGCCGACCGTGCTGGGCGCCTGGGTCGGCGTCGCGACGGGCTTCTCGCTGTTCGCGGCCACGAGCCCGATGATGAGCCTGCTCGCGTTCTTCGCGATCGCGTTCGGCTTCATGTTCGCGATCGAGCGGACGAAAAACAGCGCGGCCGGCGTGTTCGTGCTGCTCGGCTTCACGTTCTTCATGGGCCTGATGCTGTCGCGGCTGCTGAGCTTCATCCTCGGCTTCTCGAACGGCCCGTCGCTGATCATGCTCGCGTTCGGCGGCACCGGCATCATCTTCGCCGTGATGGCGACGATCGCCACCGTCAGCAAGCGCGACTTCTCGGGGCTCGGCAAGTGGCTGTTCATGGGCGTGATCGTGATCCTGCTGGCGTCGGTCGCGAACATCTTCCTGCAACTGCCGGCGCTGATGCTCACCGTGTCGGTGCTCGCGATCGCGATCTTCTCGGCCTACATGCTGTTCGACGTCCAGCGCGTCGTGAACGGCGGCGAGACGAACTACATCTCGGCCACGCTCGCGATCTACCTCGACCTGTACAACGTGTTCACGAACCTGCTCGCGCTGCTCGGCATCTTCGGCGGCAACCGCAACTGACGTTCGCTGCGCACCCATGAAAAAACCGGCCCGCGGGCCGGTTTTTTTACGTCCGACGCCCGGCTCAGTCGCGCTCGAACAGCGCCATCGATTCGACGTGCGACGTATTCGGGAACATGTTCACGACACCAGCGCCCTTCAAGCGGTAGCCGGCCTCGTGCACGAGCAGGCCCGCATCGCGCGCGAGCGTCGACGGGTTGCACGACACGTAGACGATGCGTTTCGGCAGCGGGCCTTCGCCGCTCTGCGCGATCTCGGCCAGCGCCTTCGACACCGCGAGCGCGCCTTCGCGCGGCGGGTCGATCAGGAACTTGTCGAATGCGCCGAGCGCGCGCAGATCGTCGCCCGTCACTTCGAACAGGTTGCGGCACGCGAACGTCGTGTGGCCGTCGACACCGTTCTCGCGCGCGTTCGCCAGCGCGCGCGTGGTCAGCGTGTCGCTGCCCTCGATGCCCATCACTTCGCGCGACAGCCGCGCGAGCGGCAGCGTGAAGTTGCCGATTCCACAGAACAGGTCGAGCACGCGGTCGTCGCGCGACGGCGCGAGCAGGCGCAGCGCGCGGCCCACCAGCACGCGGTTGATCTGGTGATTGACCTGCGTGAAGTCGGTCGGCTTGAACGGCATGCGGATGCCGAATTCCGGCAGCGTGTAATCGAGCGACACGTCGAGCGGATAGAACGGCGTTACCGTGTCCGGCCCCTTCGGCTGCAGCCAGAACTGCACCTTGTGCTCGTCCGCGAACGCGCGCAGCAGCGCTTCGTCGTCCGCGTTGATCGGCTCCAGCACGCGCAGCACGAGCGCCGTGACGGCCGAGCCGACCGCGAGTTCGATCTGCGGCATCCGGTCGCGAATCGACAGCCCCTCGACGAGCCGGCGCAGCGGCACGAGCATCGCCGACACGTGCGGCGGCAGCACTTCGCAGCTCGTCATGTCGGCGACGTAGCTGCTCTTCTTCTCGTGGAATCCGACCAGCACGCCGCCCTTCTTCGCGACGTTGCGCACGGTCAGGCGCGCGCGGTAGCGATAGCCCCATGACGGGCCGTGGATCGGCGCGAACATCGTTTCCGCGCGCAGCTTCGCCAGGTGCCACAGATTGTCTTCGAGCACGCGCTGCTTGACCGCGACCTGCGCGCGCATGTCGAGATGCTGCATCGAGCAGCCGCCGCAGGTGCCGAAGAACTTGCATTTCGGCTGCGTGCGCATCACGCTCGGGCGCAGAATGTCGACGACCGTCGCCTGCTCGTAGCTCGGCTTGCGGCGATAGCTCGAATAGGTCACGCGCTCGCCCGGCAGCGCGCCTTCGACGAAGATCACCTTGCCCGGCTGGCCGTCCTCGGTCACCGTGCGGCCGACACCGCGCGCTTCCATGTCGAGCGATTCGATCTCGAGAACCGGTGCAGGCCCGGGCGGAACGGGCGCATTTTTCGATTTGCGCGCAGAAGTGGGGACGGCTTCGGACACCAGCTTTTCCTGACAAACGTTGAAGAAGGCGAGATTGTAGACGACGCAGGCCCTCGCCGCGTGCTTTGGATGAGGCACGCATCGGGCACGCGGGCATAAACCATGCGGCGCGGGCCCGGACGGCCGCTCGACGCGGCTTTCCGATTCGCCCGCGGCCGGCGTGGGCCACGGAATCAGCCGAGGCAACGTCCGAGGCCCAACATCCCTACCCGCCCGACAGGAGGTTCGACCATGCGATTGATCGACTGGAACATCCAATGGGGCCGGGACGCGGACGGCGGCGTCGATCTTCCGCGCACCGTCGCAGCCATCCGCCGGCTCGGCGATTTCGACGTGCTGTGCCTGCAGGAAGTCACGCGCGGCTTCGACGCACTGCCCGGCCGGCCAGGCCCGGATCAGTTCGCCGAACTCGCGGCGCTGTTGCCCGGCTATACGATCGTCGAGGCCATCGGCGCCGACCTGCCTGCCATCCGGCCCGGTGGAGCACGCCGCCAGTTCGGCAATGCGATCGCGACGCGGCTGCCGGTCGGGCGCGTGCTGCGCCAATTGCTGCCGTGGCCCGCCGACGCCGGCGCGCCGTCGATGCCGCGCGTCGCGCTCGATATCGAGTTGCAGGCGCCCTTCGGGCCGTTGCGCGTGATCACCACGCATCTGGAGTATTACTCGGCGCGCCAGCGGCTTGCACAGGTCGACGCGTTACGCGCCCGGCATCGCGAGGCCTGTGCGCACGCGGACCACCCCGCGCCCGCCGAAACCGCCGACGGGCCGTTCAACGCGACCGGACAACCGCGCGACGCGATCGTCTGCGGCGATTTCAACAGCGCATTCGGCAGCGAGGCATACCGACGCTTTCTGGAGCCGATTGCCGACGCGCCGCGTTTCGTCGACGCGTGGGTCGCGCTGCATCCCGGTCGTACGCCGCCGCCGACGGCCGGCGTCTACGATACGGTGCAATGGTCGGACGGCCCGCTCGCGTGCGATTTCGTGTTCGTGACCGACACGCTGTTGCCGCGCGTCACCGGCTGCGAGATCGACGGCGACGTACGCGCGTCCGATCACCAGCCGGTGCTGCTCGAGCTGGCCTGAACGCGCAGGTTGCGGCGCCGCCGCCCGCGCTACGCGTCGAAGCCGGCCAGGTATTCGGCCCAGTGCGGCGCCGGCTCCAGCGCGAGCGCGTTCTTCACGAGCAGGATTTCGTCCGCGTACTCGCTCGGCGTCAGCCCGCCGCGCATCAACTGAAACCGGCAATACAGCAGGTAGGTGTTGACGACGTCGGTTTCGCAATAGTTGCGGATTTCGTCGATCCGGCCGTCGCGGAACGCCGGCCATACCTGGCTGCCGTCCATCCCGAGCTTGCCCGGGAAACCGCACAGCTTCGCCAGCGCGTCGAGCGGCGCGTTCGCGCGCGCCTGATACATCGCCAACACGTCCATCAGGTCGGTATGCCGCGAGTGATAGCGCGAGATGTAGTTGTTCCACTTGAATTCGCGGTCGTCCTCGCCGAGATCCCAGTAGCGGGTGGCGGGAATGCCGTGCACGAGCGCGCGGTAATGGAGCACCGGCAGATCGAAACCGCCGCCGTTCCACGACACGAGTTGCGGCGTGTATTTCTCGATCACGCGGTAGAACGACTGGATCAGCGTGGCTTCGTTGTCCTGCGGCGTCCCGAGCGAGCGCACGCGAAAACCGTTGTTGTCGCGGAACACGCACGAGATCGCCGCGATCCGCTGCAGATGGTGCGGCAGGAAATCGCCGCCGGTCTTCTCGCGGCGTGCGGCAAACGCATGTTCGGCCACTGCGGCATCGTCGAGCGTCGCGGGCAGGTCTTCCAGACGGCGGATGCCGTCGACATCGGGAATCGTCTCGATGTCAAAAACGAGAATCGGAGTCATCAGTTACAGAACGGCGTCCTTGCGCACGCCGTTGGAGGCGAAGAACCGCTTGAGGCGCACCAGCGCTTCCTGCTGGATCTGGCGCACGCGCTCGCGCGTGAGCCCCATCTCGTCGGCAAGCTCCTCGAGCGTCGCCGGTTCGATGTGGTTCAGGCCGAAGCGGCGCTCGATCACGTGCCGGTGCTTGTCGGACAGCCGCGACAGCCACGCGCGCGTCAGCGTTTCGAGCTCGCGGTGCTGCACCTCGGCGTCGGGCGACTGGCTCTGGTCGTCGGGCAGCAGGTCGAGCAGGCTGCTCGCGGGATCGAGGTCGAGCGGCGCGTCGAGCGATGCCGTGTGTTCGTTGAGCGCGAGGATATCGGTGACTTCCTCGGCGGTCTTGCCGGTGAGATAGGCGATGTCGTCGATACTGGCTTCGCGGCGCTCGGCCGCCTCGCCCGTCGACATCGAATTCTTTTCGAGGTGGCGCTTCGCGCGCAGCACCTGGTTCAGTTCGCGGATCACGTGCACGGGCAGGCGTACCGTGCGGGCCTGGTTCATGATTGCCCGCTCGATGCTCTGCCGGATCCACCACGTCGCATAGGTCGAGAAACGGAACCCGCGCGTCGGGTCGAATTTCTCGATCGCATGCATCAGGCCGAGGTTGCCTTCCTCGATCAGGTCGAGCAGCGGCACGCCGCGGTTCAGGTACCCCTTCGCGATGCTGACGACGAGACGCAGGTTGCGCTCGATCATCACCTGCCGCGCTTCGAATTCGCCGGCCTTCGCAAGGCGCGAATAGCGCTGCTCTTCCTCGACGGTCAGCAGCGGCTTCACGCTGATGCGGTTCAGGTAATGCTGGATCGTGTCGGCCGTGAGCTCGGCCTGCAGCAGCGTGCGGAAATCGTCGACGTCGGGAACTGCTTCCTGGCGGCCTTCGCGCTCGTCGTCGCCACCGTCCGCGTCGGCGTCGCGTGCCTCAAGATCGCGTTCGTTTTCCGCGACGTCGTCTTCGTCGTCCGTCGAAGCACCTGCTCGCCCCACCGATGCTTGCGTGGCACGACTGATCTTCTCAGACTCGGCTTGCGGCTCGTGGCGCTTCGATTTCGGCATGGTCGTCTCGGTTATTGAGGCGGCAAATACTTCAGCGGATCGACAGGCTTACCCTGCCGGCGAACCTCGAAATGCAGCATCACGCGGTCGGCATCGCTGTTACCCATCTCGGCGATCTTCTGCCCCTTCGTTACCGCGTCCCCCTCTTTTACCATCAAAGCGCGATTGTGTGCATACGCCGTGAGGTAAGTTGCATCGTGTTTGATGATAATGAGGTTGCCGTAACCACGCAGCCCGTTGCCGGAGTAAACGACGCGCCCGTCTGCTGCTGCCTTCACGGCCTCGCCGGCCGTCCCGCCGATATTGACGCCCTTGTTCTTCGCATCGTCGAACCCGTTCAGCACGGGGCCGCGCGCAGGCCACGCGAACGTCACGGGGCCGCTCGGGGCCGCGGCCGTATCGCTCGATCCGGTTGCCGCGGCCGGCGGCGTGGCGGCAAGCGCCGACGACGTGCCGGCAGCCGGCGTGGCCGGGCCGCTGCTCAGCGGCGCGGTCGCGACCGCACCACCGGCGATCGGTGCGGTGGCCGGCGCGCCCGCGACCGCGGCGCCGCCCGGCGGCGCGACACGCAGCAACTGGTCGACTTCGATCTGGTTCGGGTTCGCCAGATTGTTCCACGACGCGATGTCTCGATAGTTCTGCCCGTTCTCGAGCGCGATCCGGTACAGCGTGTCACCCGGCTTCACCCGATAGAAGCCGGGCGGCGGCGGGCCGAGCGGCACCGCGGGCTGCGCGGCGGTGCTCGTGCCGAGCGCCCCGGAGCGATCGACGACGGGCGCGTTGTCGAGCCGCGTCGCACAGGCGGCCAGCAGCGTGGAGAAAGCAGCCACACAGATCGCGCGCTGGGCGAGCGTGAGCGGTTCCCTGGATCGGTTGTTTTGCATCGCGCGCAACATACTCATCGGTTTCAAATCACTCCGGATTTTAAAGGGACAAAGAAAACGCGATCAAGCCGGGACTCTCGCCATTGCGCGTGCGCGACGCGCTCGACGAGCGTGAGCACCTGGTGCTGTCCGCTCTGCGCACCGACAGGCGCGACGAGCCGCCCGCCGATCGCGAGTTGCTCGAGCAGCGCGCGCGGCACGTCGAGCCCCGCCGCCGCGATCACGATCGCGTCGAACGGGGCCGCGGACGGCAGGCCGACACGCCCGTCGCCGTAGTGCAGACGGATGTTCGGCACGCGCAGCGGCCGCAGGTTCAGCTTCGCGCGCTCGTAAAGCGGCTTGATGCGTTCAATCGAATACACGTCGCGTGCCACGTGGCTCAGCACGGCGGCCTGATAGCCGCAGCCCGTGCCGATCTCGAGCACGCGCTCGAGCGTGCGGCCGGCCATCGCGAGCTCGATCATGCGCGCGACGACCGACGGCTTTGAAATGGTTTGCTGGTGGCCGATCGGCAGCGCCGAATCCTCGTAGGCCTGCGTCGCGAGCCCCGGATCCACGAACAGGTGGCGCGGCACCGCGGCCATCGCGTCCAGCACGCGCGCATCGGTCACGCCGTTCGCGCGCAGGCGTTCGACCATCCGCTCGCGCACACGTTCCGACGTAAGCGCGAACGCGCCGGCCGGCGCGACACTCGGCGCGGCCGGCTTCGGCAGCGCAGGCTTCAGTGCGGTAGGCTTCGGTGCGGTCGCCGGCTTCGCGGCGGCGATACCCGGCTGCGGCGCACGCAAGGCGGCCGGCTTCACCGCAACCGGTTTCACCGCGACCGGTTTCAGCGCGGCCGCGGGTTTGTCGGCGGCCTTCGGCACCGCGCCCGCCGTCTGGCGTTCGCCGGCCCGGCCTTTTTCCGACTTGCGTGGCGCTCGCTTGAGATCTTCGAGCGCGAGCGGGAACCGCTTCGCGCGCTCGCCGCTCATGAAGCCCGCCCTCCGGCGCGCGCCCATTCGCGCGTCGCGGGCAGCATCTGCGTATGCGTGAGATCGAGCTGCAGCGGCGTGATCGACACGAAACCGTTCGCGACGGCATGGAAATCCGTGCCTTCGCTGGCGTCCAGCGCCTCTCCCGCGGCGCCGATCCAGTAGATCGGCTCGCCGCGCGGGTCGGTCTGGCGAATCACCGGCTGCGACGGATGACGCTTGCCGAGGCGCGTGACCTTCCAGCCCTTCAGTTGATCGTACGGCAGGTTCGGAATGTTGACGTTCAGCAGCGGCTGGCCCGGCAGCGGATGCGCGAGGTAGTGCGCGACGATTTCCGCGGCGACGCGCGCGGCGTCGGCCAGATGCGTCCAGCCCTTGTCGACCAGCGAGAACGCGATGGCCGGCACGCCGAACATGATGCCTTCGGTGGCGGCTGCAACTGTCCCCGAATAGAGCGTGTCTTCGCCCATGTTCTGGCCGTTGTTGATGCCGGACACGACGATGTCCGGCCTCGCATCGGCCATCCCCGTCAGCGCGACGTGCACCGAATCGGTCGGCGTGCCGTTCACGTAGAAGAAACCCGTACCCGCTGCGCGCTGCACCGACAGCGGCCGCGACAACGTGAGGGAATTCGACGCGCCGCTGCAGTTCTGCTCGGGCGCGATCACCGTAAGCTCGGCCAGCGGCTGCAGCGCTTCGCTGAGCGCGGCGAGACCAGGGGCGAGATAGCCGTCGTCGTTGCTGAGTAGGATTCGCATCCGGCGATTGTAACCGAGGAAGGATGGCGCGAGAGCGACAGTCCAGCCACCGCAGGCGGGCGGGTATACGCATGGGCGGGCGATGCGCCGCCGTACTGCGCGGCGGCGTTCCGCGCGCTGGGGAAAACACCGTGTCGCCCGATTTGCCGCCCCGACGAAAGTCTCGTCGACGGAATACCATCGTCGGGAAGCCCGGCGCGAAGCGCCGGGCCGGCTGCGCTCAGATCGCGCCCGCCTCGCGCAGTGCGGCAATCGCCTGCGTGTCGTAGCCGAGGCCGCGCAGCACCTCGTCGGTGTGCTCGCCGAGCTCGGGCCCGAGCCAGCGCGTTTCGCCCGGCGTGGCCGACAGCTTCGGCGTGATGTTCGGCAGCGGAATGTCGGTGCCGTCGGCCAGCTTGAACCGCTGGATCATCTGGCGCGCGACGAACTGCGGATCGGTGAACATGTCGGCCGCGCTGTAGATGCGTCCGGCCGGCACGTCGGCCGCGTTCAGCACGCCGAGCGCCTCGTCGATCGTGCGCGGCGCGAGCCACGCGGCGATCGCGTCGTCGATTTCCTGCGTGCGCGGCACGCGCCCGTCGTTCTGCGCGAGCGCGGGATCGTCGGCGAGGTCGTCGCGCTCGATCGCCTTCATCAACCGCTTGAAGATCGGGTCGCTGTTGCCGCCGATCACGATGCTGCCGTCGCGGCATGCATACGTGTTCGACGGCACGATGCCCGGCAGCGACGCGCCGGTGCGCTCGCGCACCATCCCGTACACACCGTATTCGGGCACCACGCTTTCCATCATGTTGAAGACGGCTTCATACAGTGCAACGTCGACCACCTGCCCCGCGCCGCCGTTGACCTTGCGGTGATGGAGCGCCATCAGCGCGCCGATCACGCCGTGCAGCGCGGCGATCGAATCGCCGATCGAGATGCCGATGCGCGGCGGCGGAAGATCCGGATAGCCGGTGATGTGGCGCAGCCCGCCCATCGATTCGGCGATCGCGCCGAAGCCGGGCCGGTCGCGGTACGGGCCCGTCTGCCCGTAGCCGGACAGGCGCACCATCACGAGGCCCGGATTGTCGGCCGACAGCACGTCGTAGCCGAGCCCGAGCTTTTCGAGCAGGCCCGGACGGAAGTTCTCGATCACGATGTCGGCCTCGCTCGCGAGTTGCCGCGCGATCGCCTTGCCGGCGTCGGCTTTCAGGTTCAGCGTGACCGATTTCTTGTTGCGCGCCTGCACGGACCACCACAGCGACGTGCCGCCCTGCTCCGGGTAGAGCTTGCGCCATTTGCGCAGCGGGTCGCCGCCGTTCGGATCCTCGATCTTGATCACTTCCGCGCCGAATTCGGCGAACAGCCGCGACGCGAACGGCCCCGCGATCAGCGTTCCGAATTCGAGCACTTTGACGCCCGCGAGCGGGCCCTGGCTGGTGCTCATGTGTCTCCCTGGCATGAGGAACGGCGCCGCTAGCAGGCGGCGCCCGGCTTACATCGTGCGGCGATCGAGCATCGCGCGGGCGATGGTGCCCGCGTCCACGTACTCGAGCTCGCCGCCCACCGGCACGCCGCGCGCGAGACGCGTGACCGCCAGCCCGCGCGCCTTGAGCGTCTGGCCGAGATAGTGGGCGGTGGCTTCGCCTTCGTTCGTGAAGTTGGTCGCGAGCACGACTTCCTTGACGACGCCGTCGGACGCGCGCCGCACGAGGCGGTCGAAATGGATTTCCTTCGGACCGATTCCGTCGAGCGGGCTCAGTCGCCCCATCAGCACGAAATACAGCCCGCGGTAGGTCATCGTCTGCTCGAGCATGATCTGGTCGGCGGGCGTCTCGACGACGCACAGCAGCGTCGGATCACGCTCCTCGTCGCTGCAGACCTCGCAGATCTGCGCTTCGGTGAACGTGTTGCATTTTTCGCAATGCTGCAGGTGCTCGGTCGCGAACAGCAGCGACCGGCCGAGCCGCTCCGCGCCCTCACGGTCGTGCTGCATCAGGTGAACCGCCATGCGCTGCGCGGATTTCGGCCCGACGCCGGGCAGCACGCGCAACGCTTCGACGAGAGCGGACAGGGCGGACGGCTGTTTCATACGGCGGCAAACGGTGCCAAGGACGCCAAGCTCAGAACGGCAGCTTGAAGCCCGGGGGCAGCGGCAGGCCCGACGTCATGCCGCTCATCTTTTCCTGCGACGTGGCTTCGGCCTTGCGCACCGCGTCGTTGAACGCAGCGGCGACGAGATCCTCGAGCATGTCCTTGTCGTCCGCGAGCAGGCTCGGGTCGATCGACACGCGGCGCACTTCGTTGCGGCACGTCATCGTCACCTTGACGAGGCCGGCGCCCGACTGCCCTTCGACCTCGATCAGCGCAAGCTGCTCCTGCATCTTCTTCATGTTTTCCTGCATTTGCTGCGCTTGCTTCATCAGTCCGGCGAGGTTGCCTTTCAACATGGGAATACTCCTTCTCGATCGTGTGAAAACCGGCACGCGGCGCGTGCCGGCCAATGTGTGCGGGGCGTGATTGTGCCTGTCGCGGGGCGCTCAGTTCAATGGAGTGTAGGCGGCGCGCCGTCCGGCGACGAATCGGCGAGCGGGCGCACCGACCCCTCGACGATGCGCGCACCGAACTCGCGCACGAGCTGCTGAACGAACGGATCGCCGTGAATCTCCTGCTCGGCTTCGCGCTGGCGTGCCGCGCGCGCGGCCGCATCGAGCGCCGCCGCAGTGCGCCGTGCGGGCCCGACCTCCACGGTCACCTCGACCGGCTTGCCGAGCGCATCGGCCAGCGCGGCCTTCAGCTTCGCCACCTGCGCGGCGTCCGCATACTGCGGCACGGGCACCGACAGTTTCAACGCGCTCGCATCGACGGCCGTCAGCTCGCTGTTGAACGCGAGCTGGTATGCAACACCCTTCAGCGGCAGCCGCGCGGCCAGCGCCGGCCATTCGCCGTCGAAGCCGATCGGATCGAGCGCGATCGCCGGCGGTAGCGGGCGCGTGTCGATCGGCGCGGCCGGACGTGCGTCCGCCGGCTTCGGCGTCACACGCACATCGTCGGGACCGCTGTCGAACACCGGCACGAAGCCGTCGTCGGAACCGCCGAACATTTCGTCGGCGCTGAGCGGCACGTAGTCGTCGGGCGGGATGTCCTCCCACGGCGGCGACGGCTGGCGCGCCTCGGCGGCTTGCGGCGCGCGGGCGGCGGCACGCGGCGTCGGCACCTGCACGGCCGGCCGCGGCGCGGCCGGCTTCTCGGCGGCCGGCTGGGCCGCCGCCGGCTTGGCCGCAGCGCCTGCACGACCGCGGTCCGACGACACGCGCATCCCTGCATTGCGCAGCACGTCGAGCGCGGCGGCGGCACCGCCGGCGCGCGCCGCCGGACGCGCGGCGGCCGGCTCGGGCGACGCGGCGCGCGGCGTCGGTTCGGCCTGCGGCGCCGGTTCGTCGTTTCGCTGCACGGCGGCAACGGCAGGCGGCTCGGGTTCCTTGCGGGCGGATGCCGGCACGTCGCCGGTGGGCGCTGCTTTCGTTTCCGGCTGCGGCGGCACGATGGCGTGTGCGTCGGCCGCGACCGGTGCCGGCGCTGCCGCCTCCGCCTCCGCCGGCGACGGGACGGCAGCCGGCTTGGCGGCCGACCGCCCGGCTTCGTCGCCCGACTGCGCCGGCGCCGAACGTGCGACCGGCACGGCAGGTGAGGCCGGCGTCGCAACTTGCGGACGCGCTGCGCTGGCGGGCGCTGCCGATACCGGCTTCGCCGCGGCGGCGGCGGCCGGCGCCGCGGCAGCACGCGGGGCCGGCACGGCACGCGGCGGCACGGACGGCTGGCCGCCCGGCGCACTGCCGGCGCCAACGGCCGGCTCGAACGCGAGCATCCGCAGCAGCGTCATCGTGAATCCGGCGTATTCGTCCGGCGCCAGGCCGAGCTCGGCGCGCCCGACCGTCGCGATCTGATAGAACAATTGGACTTGCTCGGGGCTCAGCGTCTGCGCAAAACGGCGCAGATCGGCCGCTTCCGGCCACTCGTCGAGCACCGAGCCCGGCGCGAACTGCGCCCACGCGATCCGGTGCAGCAGGCTCGCGAGATCCTGCAGCGCGGTCGAGAACGACAGGCTGCGCAGCGACATCTCGTCGGCAATCGCGAGGATTTCCGGGCCGCTGCCGGCCGCGAGCGCGTCGAGCAGGCGCACCATGTAGGTCTGGTCGAGCGCGCCGAGCATGCCCGACACCGCCGACTCGGTCACCTCGTTCGCCGAATAGGCGATCGCCTGGTCGGTCAGCGACAGCGCATCGCGCATGCTGCCTTGCGCGGCGCGCGCGAGCAGGCGCAACGCCTGCGGCTCGAACGTGATCCGCTCTTCGCCGAGGATCTGCTCGAGATGCGACACGATGTGCCCGGCCGGCATCTGCTTCAGGTTGAATTGCAGGCAGCGCGACAGCACGGTGACGGGGATTTTCTGCGGATCGGTCGTCGCGAGGATGAACTTGACGTGCGGCGGCGGCTCTTCGAGCGTCTTCAGCATCGCGTTGAACGCGTGGTTCGTCAGCATGTGCACTTCGTCGATCATGTAGACCTTGAAGCGCGCATCGACGGGCGCATACACCGCGCGCTCGAGCAGCGCGGCCATTTCATCGACGCCGCGGTTGCTCGCCGCGTCCATCTCGACGTAATCGACGAAACGGCCCTCGTCGATCTCGCGACAGGCGCGACACACGCCGCACGGCTGCGACGTGACGCCGGTTTCACAGTTGAGCGCCTTCGCGAAGATCCGCGACAGCGTCGTCTTGCCGACACCGCGGGTTCCGGTAAACAGATAGGCGTGATGGAGACGCCCGCCATCGAGCGCGTGCGTGAGCGCCCTGACGACGTGCTCCTGGCCGACGATCGAAGCGAAATCCTTCGGACGCCACTTGCGTGCGAGAACTTGATAGGTCATCGGGAAATTGTATCAGTAACGCTGCGTCGCGCCGACACGCGAAACGGTGCGGAACACGGGCAACGCACAGGTCGAACGGAGTGTGACGCGGAAATAAAAAACGCCCGGCGAACGGGGCGAGAAGGAAGGTGACGAGCCCAACCCTCGGCACTGGCGGAAAACGATTGTGGCTGCTTCGTTCCCGACCTGACCAGGTTCACCGCCCCACCATGCGAGGAGGCCCGTCACGGCATATTCTATCACCGCTTCCGGACGAATGCGACCATTTGTTCGCATCAATGCGAATGTCGCCGGGCAAACCGGCCCGTCGTCCATTCGGATACGTTGCATGCGGCGCGCCCCTTGCAATTGGCGAACCGGCCTCCACCTGCATGGCACGATGGTCGAACGTCGCGTCGTACCCCTACTCGCGTAGCGGCTACTATCGCCGCCCGCAGCAGATAGCAATTTAGGCTAATATGACGCCCGAACGACCCGCGAGCCGCGGATGCAGCGCTTACGCCCCTCCTTTCCGGAAAGGCGGAGTGACCTGCCGCGGCGGCCGGCAGCCTACGGCGGCCGGTTCGCCGCAACGCGCAAGCAGGCAGTCCCCGAACCGTAAGAGGTATTGACCCAATGAGCGAACAGATCAAACACATCAGCGACGCATCGTTCGAACAGGACGTCGTCAAGTCCGACAAGCCCGTACTCGTCGATTTCTGGGCCGAATGGTGCGGCCCGTGCAAGATGATCGCCCCGATCCTCGACGAAGTCGCGAAGGACTACGGCGATAAGCTGCAGATCGCGAAGATCAACGTCGACGACAACCAGGCCACGCCCGCGAAGTTCGGCGTGCGCGGCATCCCGACGCTGATCCTGTTCAAGAACGGCGCGGCTGCCGCGCAGAAGGTCGGCGCGCTGTCGAAGTCGCAGCTCACCGCATTCCTGGACAGCCACCTGTAATACCGGCAGATCCGCGGACGTGTTGTCAGTCGGCAACACGTCCGCCGCCAAGCCGCCGATCGCTCGCTCAAGCGCGAATCGGCCTATGCTAGAATTAAAAAACGTCGGCAAGACGCATTTAAGTCTCTGAGCGCTTCCGCTCGCCCTCCTCCCTTATTTTCTTTCGTCGCTTCTCCTCCCTGGCGGGTTCTCCGTATGCATTTATCCGAGCTCAAGTCTCTGCACGTGTCCGAACTGATCGAAATGGCCAATGGCCTGGAGATCGAAAACGCGAACCGCCTGCGCAAGCAGGAGTTGATGTTTGCCATTCTCAAAAAGCGCGCCAAGACGGGAGAGACGATCTTCGGCGACGGTACGCTCGAAGTGCTGCCGGACGGCTTCGGCTTCCTGCGCTCGCCGGAAATGTCGTACCTCGCGAGCACCGACGACATCTATATCAGCCCGTCGCAAATCCGCCGCTTCAACCTGCACACCGGCGACACCATCGAAGGTGAAGTCCGCACGCCGAAGGACGGCGAGCGCTACTTCGCGCTGGTGAAGGTCGACAAAGTCAACGGGCAGCCGCCCGAGGCCTCGAAACACAAGATCATGTTCGAGAACCTCACGCCGCTGCACCCGAACAAGCCGCTGGCGCTCGAGCGCGAGATGCGCGGCGAGGAAAACGTCACGGGCCGCATCATCGA
Organism: Burkholderia anthinoferrum; assembly: GCF_002925705.1. Lineage (NCBI taxonomy): Bacteria > Pseudomonadati > Pseudomonadota > Betaproteobacteria > Burkholderiales > Burkholderiaceae > Burkholderia > Burkholderia anthinoferrum. The sequence goes on along the minus strand of NZ_LFZP01000030.1, from coordinate 100,085 downwards.
CATGATCGCGCCGATCGGCAAGGGCCAGCGCGGCCTGCTGGTCGCGTCGCCGAAGTCGGGCAAGACGGTGATGCTCCAGCACATCGCGCACGCGATCAAGCAGAACCACCCGGACGTCGTCCTGTTCGTGCTGCTGATCGACGAACGCCCCGAAGAAGTGACCGAAATGCAGCGCTCGGTCGCCGGCGAAGTCATCGCGTCCACGTTCGACGAGCCGGCCACGCGTCACGTGCAAGTCGCCGAAATGGTGATCGAGAAGGCCAAGCGCCTCGTCGAAATGAAGCACGACGTCGTGATTCTGCTCGACTCGATCACGCGTCTCGCACGCGCTTACAACACCGTGATCCCGGCATCGGGCAAGGTGCTGACGGGCGGTGTCGACGCGAACGCGCTGCAGCGCCCGAAGCGCTTCTTCGGCGCGGCGCGCAACATCGAGGAAGGCGGCTCGCTGACGATCATCGGCACCGCGCTGATCGAAACCGGCAGCCGCATGGACGACGTGATCTACGAAGAGTTCAAGGGCACCGGCAACATGGAAGTGCACCTCGAGCGCCGCCTCGCGGAAAAGCGCGTCTATCCGTCGATCAACCTGAACAAGTCGGGCACGCGTCGCGAAGAAATGCTGATCAAGCCCGAGATCCTTCAGAAGATCTGGGTGCTGCGCAAGTTCATCCACGACATGGACGAAGTCGAGGCGATGGAATTCCTGCTCGACAAGATCCGCCAGACGAAGAGCAACTCCGAGTTCTTCGACCTGATGCGCCGCGGCGGCTGATCGCCCTCGCCGCACGACACGGCCGCCCGCGCATTCCGCCTGGCGGCCGTTTTTCGATCCCAACCTGTACGTGAACGTACACGTTGACCTATAATCGCGTCATCCTTCCGCCGAAATCCGCCACCTCCGATGCCGAACGACGCCTCCGCCCCGTTATTGACCGTCAGCGACGCCGCGTCGCGGCTCGGCGTCACGCCGCGCACGCTCAAATATTACGAGGAGCGCGGGCTCGTCACGCCGTCGCGCAGCGAAGGCCGCTACCGCCTCTACGACGAAACCGACCTCGAGCGCTTCGCGCGCATCCTGCGGCTGCGCGCGCTCGGGTTCTCGCTGCACGGCATCACCGAAATGCTGAAGCGCCCGCTGGAAGAAACCGGCGACGGCCGGCGCCGCTATTCGGATGCATCGCTGCGCGACATCCGCGCCGGCCTCGCCGAGCAGATCGATACGCTCGACCGGCGGATCGCGGCCGTCCAGCGCGAGCTGAAGGAAGCCGTCGCGCTGCGCAAGGAATTGCAGCACGACATCGACTACGTCGAACGGCGCCTCGCCGGCGAAAACGCCGATGCGCTGATCGCGCAGCGGCGGGCGGAAGCCGGCGCGCGGCGCGCCCGCAAGGATCGCGAATGAACGCGGTGCCCGGCCGATCGCCGCTGTGGAGCCGCGCGAACCTGCGCGCGGACTTGTTCCCATGGGCGCTCGCGCTCGTCACCGGCATCGACTACTTCGACAACGCGGTCTTCTCGTTCTTCGCGAGCTACATCGCGGGCGGCATCAACGCATCGCCCGACGAACTCGTGTGGTCGTCGAGCGCCTACGCGGTCACGGCCGTGCTCGGTATCCTGCAGCAGCAATGGTGGGTCGACCGGCTCGGCCATCGCCGCTACGTCGCGGGCTGCATGCTGATGTTCTCGTTCGGCGCGATCGCGTCGGCGCTGGCCGACACGTCGCTGGCGCTCGCGTTCGCGCGCGGTTTCCAGGGTTATTTCATCGGCCCGATGATGGGCGCGTGCCGGATCCTGATCCAGATCAGTTTCAAGCCGCAGGAGCGGCCGCCCGCGACCCGCGCGTTCCTGATCATGATCCTGCTCGGCAGCGCGCTCGCGCCGATCGTCGGCGGGCTGCTGGTCGCGCATTCGACGTGGCGCGCGCTGTTCGCGTGCACGGCGCCGGCCGGCATCGCGTTCGCGATCCTCGCGCTGCTCACGCTGCCCGATTCGGGCCGCGCGCCGGACGACGAACGCGGTTCCGGCCACTTCTGGCCGTACGTCCTGTTCGCGCTCGCGCAAGGGGCGCTGCAGATCGTGCTGCAGCAGGTGCATTACCAGCTCTACAGCGGCTCGCCGATGCTGATCGCGCTGACGATCGCCGGGCTCGGCGCGCTCGCGTGGTTCGCCTATCACCAGTGGCATCACCCGACGCCGCTCGTGCGGCTGCACGCGTTTCGCGAGCGGACGTTCCAGATCGGGCTACTGCTCTACATGTTCTATTACTACGAGACGACGGGCTTCAGTTACCTGACGTCGCGGTTTCTCGAGGGCGGGCTCGGCTATCCGGTCGAGAACGCCGGGCGCCTGGTCGGCACGATGTCGCTGATCTCGGCCACCGCGCTGTTCGCCTATCTGCGCTACGCGAAATTCGTCACGCACAAGAAATGGTTCGTCGTGCCGGGGTTCGCGATCGCGGTCACGGCCGCGCTGTGGATGACGCGGATGACGCCGCAGGTCGGCGAAGCGGCGCTGATCGTCCCGCTGCTGCTGCGCGGGTTGCTGCTGCTGTTCATCGTGCTGCCGGTCGCGAACCTCACGTTCCGCATCTTCGCGATCGACGAATACACGCACGGCTACCGGCTCAAGAACATCGTGCGGCAACTGACGATCTCGTTCGCGACGTCGTCGGTGATCATCGTCGAGCAGCACCGGCTGGCCGTGCACCAGACACGGCTCGTCGAGCGCGCGAACGTGTTCGACCCGCTGTTCCAGCAGACCGCCGATGCACTCACGCGCGGCTATGCGGCCGCCGGCCACGCGCTGAACGACGCGCACGGCCTCGCGATCGCGTCGATCGCGCGGATGGTGGCGCAACAGGCGTCGTTCCTCGCGTCGCTCGACGGTTTTTACTTCCTCGCGGGCGTGGCGCTCGTCGGCGGCCTCTTCGCGGCATGGCAAAAACAGATCGATTGAGTTAAAAGACAGGCTTTGGATTTTCGTCCGCAGCCTCCATGCTTTCGAAACTGACCCGCTGGTTCGACGACCGCCGCCGCGACCGCGCGCTGCGCAGCCATCCGATTCCCGACGCGCTATGGCGCGAAACCGTCGAGCGGCTGCCGTTCCTGGCCAATCTCCCGCCCGGCGCGCTCGTCCGGCTGCGCGAGATGACGAGCCTGTTCGTCGCGAAAAAATCGTTTTCGACCGCGCATGGGCTCGAGTTGACCGACGCGATGATCGTCGCGATCGCCGCGCAGGCCTGCCTGCCCGTGCTGAATCTCGACCTGTCACTGTACGACGGCTGGGTCGGCGTCGTCGTGTATCCGGGCGAATTCGTGATCCGCAAGACGGTGCAGGACGAGGACGGCGTCGTACACGAAGTCGAGCAGGATGCGAGCGGCGAGGCATGGGAAGGCGGACCCGTGATCCTGTCGTGGGAAGACGCGCAGATGACGGACGGCCGGGATGCATACAACGTGGTGATCCACGAGTTCGCGCACAAGATCGACATGGTCAATGGCGCGGCCGACGGCTATCCGCCCCTTTTTCGCCGCTGGCATGCGCCGCACCTCGACGCGCAGGCGTGGGCCGACGTGTTCGAACATGCGTACGACCAGTTCTGCGCGCGCGTCGACGCGGTGCCGGAGCGCGCGTGGGCGCGCTTCGAGCGGGACTCGCTGATCGATCCCTATGCGGCCGACCACCCGTCGGAATTCTTCGCCGTATGCAGCGAGGCGCTGTTCGTGCGGCCGAAAGCGTTCGAGTCCGAATTTCCGGAGCTGTACCGGCTGCTCGCGCGCTACTACCGGCAGGATCCGGCCGGCACCGGCGCGCTCGACGCACCATGAAAATTATTCGTCAACCGTCTGATTTTCTGGCATAATCGCCGTTTTTCGACCTTAGGCAAGTGGCTCGCGCCGGGCTTGACGTCAGCCGAAACGCTCCCATCGGGGCGGCACGGCCGGCCAAGCGGCGGGTTGGCTACCGCTATCACCAAGGAAAATCATGAAACCTGGCATTCACCCGGACTACCGCGAAGTCGTCTTCCAAGACATGTCGAACGGCTTCAAGTTCATCACGCGCTCGACGATCCAGACGCGTGAAACCATCGAGCACGAAGGCAAGACCTACCCGCTCGCCAAGATCGAAGTGTCGTCGGAATCGCACTCGTTCTACACGGGTCAGCAAAAGATCATGGACACGGCAGGCCGTGTCGAGAAGTTCAAGAACAAGTTCGGCGCACGCGCCAGCGGCAAGGTCGCGAAGTAAGCTTCGCACCGCATCCGGTGGTTGCAACGCACCGGTACCGCACGAAAGGGCAGCCCAGGCTGCCCTTTTTTGTCTCTGCCCGCCCGGAAAGGCGCCGCCCGGCGCCCGGGCAACGACCTGACGCACAACAGCGGGCGCGACTACAATGCCGGATGCTCGAAACCGGCTCGACCGCGCGCAGTCGCGCCGGCCGCCCGCCCATAACAAATCGCTCATCTGCATGAAGCCTGTCGTCCGTCTCACCGCCTCCGCCACGCGTGCGCTGCCGCGCTGGCTGCTGCTCACGCTCTGCCTCGTCTACGCGGCGTTCGGCCTGTTCGGCCGCGACCCGTGGAAAAACGAGGACGCGGCGGGCTTCGGCGTGATGTGGACGATGGCCAAGGGCGGCTGGCACGACTGGCTGCTGCCGAACCTGGTCGGCAAGTTCATCACGACCGACGGGCCGCTCGGCTACTGGCTCGGCGCACTGTCGATCCGCGGCCTCGGCCCGTGGGTCGACGCAAGCAACGCGTCGCGCGTCGATACCGGCGTGCTGTTCTGCGCCGCGTGCGCGTTCGTCTGGTACGCGGCCTACCTGCTCGGCCGGCGCGCCGAGGTTCAACCGTTCAAATACGCATTCGGCGGCGAGCCCGAGCCGCGCGACTACGGCCGCACGCTCGCGGACGGCGCGCTGCTGGTGCTCGTCGCCTGCTTCGGCCTCGCGGAACGCGGGCATGAAACGACGCCGCAACTCGCGCAATTCGCGTGGATCGCGATGCTCGTGTACGGGATCGTGCGCGGCATCGACAAGCCGCTGCAAGGCGCACTGTGGTGGGGCCTCGCGATGGGCCTCGTCGCGCTGTCCGGCAACCCGGTGCTGGTCGTCGCGCTGCTCGCGGGCACGGCCGCGCTGTGGCTCGTCACGCCCGAGATGCGCAACCTGCGCCTGCCGCTGGTCGGCCTGCCGCTCGCGGCCGCGATCTTCGCGCTGTGGCCGATCGCCGCCTTCGTCGCGGCGCCGGACGACGCCGCATGGTTCTTCAACCAGTGGATCCACGGCAGCCTGATGCGCTTTTCGGGCCCGCCGACGGCCGTGCTCGGCTATGCGGCGAAGAACCTGCCTTTGTTCACGTGGCCCGCCTGGCCGCTCGCGATCTGGGCGTGGTGGAGCTGGGCCGGCATGCGCCGTCGCGCGCACATCGCGATTCCGCTGTCGGTGGCCGTGCCGCTCGTCGCGCTCGTGATCCTGCAAAGCCAGCAGTCGAACCGCATGTACATGCTGCTGCTGCCGCCGCTCGCGGTGCTGGCGACGTTTGCGCTGCCGACCCTCAAGCGCGGCGCGATCAACGCGATCGACTGGTTTGCCGTACTGAGCTTCACGATCCTCGGCACCTTCGTGTGGCTGGTGTGGCTCGCATCGCTCACCGGCTTCCCGCATCCGCTCGCGCGCAACCTCGCGCGTCTCGTGCCCGGCTACGAGCCGCATTTCAAGATCCTGTCGTTCATCTGCGCGGTGATCGTCACCGTGTGCTGGTGCTTCATCGTGCGGTGGCGCGTGTCGCGGCAGCCGAAGGTGCTGTGGCGCAGCGTCGTGCTGTCGGGTGCGGGCACGACGCTGATGTGGGTGCTGCTGATGACGCTGTGGCTGCCGATCGTCAACTACGGCCGGACCTATCGCGACGTCGCGCAACAGATCGCCGTGCACCTGCCGTCCGACTACGAATGCATCTCGCCGGTGCGGCTCGGCGACGCGCAGATCGCGACCTTCGCGTACTTCGGCGACATGCACTTCGATTTCTCCGGCGACTGCGACGTGATCCTGCGCCAGGACCGTGCCGACTTCGGCGAGCCGAGCGCGATGTCGCAATACGTGTGGCGTCTCGTCTGGGAAGGCCGCCGCGTCGCCGACCGCGACGAGCGCTTCCGCCTGTACGAGCGCATCGAACGGCCGAAGACGCCCGTCAAGCGGCGTCCGCCGCGCCGCCGGGCGGCCGATTGACGATGTTCGGCGACATCCGCCGGATCGTCGGTCTCGCGTGGCCGGTGCTGGTCGGCCAGCTCGCGATCATCGCGTTCGGGGTGATCGACACCGCGATGGTGGGCCGCTACTCGGCCGTCGATCTCGCCGCGCTCGGGCTCGGCTCGTCGATCTACGTATCGATCTATATCGGTCTAACCGGCATCCTGTCCGCGCTGCAGCCGATCACCGGGCAACTGTACGGCGCGCGGCGCTATGCGGAAATCGGCGAGGAAGTGCGCCAGGCGCTGTGGCTCGCGCTGCTGCTCGCGATTCCCGGCTTCCTGCTGCTGCATTTTCCCGAGCCGCTGTTGCGCATCGCGCATGCGCCCGCCGCGCTGCACGAGCGCACCGTCGACTACCTGCGCATCCTGTCGTACGGGCTGCCCGCGAGCCTCGTGTTCCGCATCTACAACGCGCTGACCAACGCGGCCGGCAAGCCGCGGCTCGCGATGATCCTGCAGATCGGCGCGCTGCTGCTCAAGTTTCCGCTGAACGTCTGGTTCATCTTCGGCGGCTTCGGCGTGCCGGCGCTCGGCGGCCCCGGCTGCGGGCTCGCGAGCACGCTGATCAACTGGGCGCTCGCGCTGATCGGCTACACGCTGCTCGCGAAGCTCGACGTGTTCGCGCCGCTCGCGATCTTCTCTCGCTTCTGCTGGCCCGTCTGGGCGCGCCAGAAGGCAATCCTGAAGCTCGGCGTGCCGATGGGCCTGTCGTATCTGATCGAGGTCACGTCGTACACGTGCATGGCGCTGTTCATCGCGCAGTTCGGCACGACGACGCTCGCCGGCCACCAGATCGCCGGCAACATCGGCGCGGTGCTGTACATGACGCCGCTGTCGATCGGCGTGGCGGCGTCGACGCTGGTCGCGCGCGCGCTCGGCGCCGGGCACGCCGAGGAAGCCCGGCTGCTCGGCCGGCACAGCGTGATGTTCGCGTGCGGCGTGGCGGCTGCCTACGGCGTGCTCGTGTTCGCGCTGCGCCCGCTGATCATCGGCGGCTACACGCCGAACCCGGCCGTCGCCGCGGCCGCGATGCCGCTCGTCGCGATCGTCGCGTGCTACCACGTGTTCGATGCGCTGCAGGTCACGTCGGCGTTCGTGCTGCGCGCGTACAAGGTGGCGGTCGTGCCGACCGTGATCTATGCGGTCGCCCTGTGGGGCGTCGGACTCAGCGGCGGCTACCTGCTCGGCTTCGACGTCGGCGGGATCGCGCCCGCGTGGCTGACCGGCGCGCGCGGCTTCTGGTTCGCGAACACGGTCAGCCTGATGCTGGCGGGCGCGGGGCTCGTGCTGTACCTGCGCCGCATTGGCCGCGCGCACGCCGCCACAGCCTGAAGCGCGGCGCGCTACGCGCCCTCCAGCACGTCGGCTGCGTGATAGGAGGACCGCACGAGCGGGCCGGCGACCACTTCCCTGAAACCGAGCGCAAGCGCCTCGTCGCGCCACACGGCGAAGGCCTCCGGGCTCACGTGGCGCCGCACGGGCAAATGGTGCGCCGACGGCGCCAGATACTGGCCGAGCGTCAGCACGTCGACCTCGTGCGCGCGCAGGTCGCGCAGCGTGTCGCGCACCTCGTCGTCGTGCTCGCCGAGCCCGAGCATCAATCCCGATTTCGTCACGAGCGTCGGCCGCGCGGCCTTCGCCTGCGCGAGCAGTTCGAGCGAGCCCCGATAGTCGGCGCCCGGCCGCGCCGCCCGGTACAGCGACGGCACCGTCTCGATGTTGTGGTTGAACACGTCGGGCCACGCCGACGACAGCGCATCGAGCGCCCGTGCCGTGCGGCCGCGGAAGTCCGGCGTCAGCACCTCGACGCCGATGCCCGGCACGCTCGCGCGCACCGCCGCGATGCACGCGGCGAAATGCGCGGCGCCGCCGTCGCGCAGATCGTCGCGGTCGACCGACGTGATCACGACGTAGCGCAACCCGAGCGCCGCCGCCGCGTCGGCCAGCCGCGCGGGCTCGTCGGGATCGAGCGGCTCGGGCCGGCCGTGCGCGACGTCGCAGAACGGGCAACGCCGCGTACACAGCCCGCCCATGATCATGAAGGTCGCGGTGCGCTGCGCGAAGCATTCGCCGATGTTCGGGCACATCGCCTCCTCGCAGACGGAATGCAGCCGATGCTCGCGCAGCACGGCGGCCATGTCGGCCACCGCCGCGCTCATCATCGGCCGCGCGCGCAGCCACGGCGGCTTCGGCAGCGCCGCGCCGGCCGCGGGCTCGACGCGCACCGGAATGCGCGCGAGCTTGTCGCGACTTCTCGCGCCGGGCTGGCCGAGCGCCGTGAGGCTGGGTCGTTCGAGCGCGGCGGCCATCGTCAGTCTCCGAGGAACGCGACGATCAGGCGGTTCACGTCGGCGGCCGCCTCCATCTGCACCATGTGCCCGCCGCCGGCGATCACCTCGGCGCGCACGCCGTCCGGCAAGCCCTGCGCGTGCCGCGCGGGAATCACCTGGTCGCGCTCGCCCCAGATCACGAGCGTGCGCGGCGCAAGCGACGCGAGCCGGTCGCGGAATACGCGCCGCTGCGCGGCGCCGTCGAACGCGGCGTCCGCGATCTTCTCCAGCGCGGCCTGCACGCCTTCGAGCCGCTTGTACTTGACGAGATCCTCGACGAGCTGCCGCGTGACCAGCGCGTCGTCCGCGAACAGCGCGCCGAGGTGCGGCTTCAGCGTGTTGCGGCTGTTGCCGGCGACGAAGCCGTCGATGTATGCACGGTTGATGTCGGCGCCGAGCCCCGCGCTCGCGATCAGCGTGAGCGACGCCACGCGCGCCGGCGCGCTGTCGGCCAACGTCATCGCCACCGCGCCGCCCATCGAATGGCCGATCAGGTGCGCACGCTCGATGTGCTGCGCATCGAGCAGCGCAAGCACCGCGTCGGCCAGTTCGTCGAGACTGCCGGTCTCGACGGCCTTCTCCGACTCGCCGTGGCCGGGCAGATCGAGCGCCCACACCGGCCGGTGCGCGGCGAGTTCCGCATGGTTGAACAGCCAGTTGTTCAGGTCGCCGCCGAAGCCGTGGATCAGCACGGCCGGCGTGCCCGAACCGTCGCCGAGCTTCAGGAAGCGGATCGTGCGTCCGCCGATCCGCGCCTTCTCCGGCTGCGGGCCGGCCGCCTCGTCGGACGCCGCGCTCGGCACGAAATCGCGCTGGAAGTCGGCGATCGCCGCATCGATGTCGGCGTCGCTCGTGTCGGCGGCCGCGACCACGCCGAGCAGCGCGCCGACGGGCAACGTCTCGCCCTCCTGCGCGATCTGGCGGCGCAGCGTGCCGTCGAACGCGCATTCGACGCCCGACGAGATCTTGTCGGTCTCGACGTCGAGCACCTCGTCGCCCTTCGCCACGCGTTCGCCGATCGCCTTCAGCCAGCCATTGACCTGCCCCTGCTCCATCGACAGCCCCCACTTGGGCATCGTGATCATGTGAATCGACATCGTGTCAGCTCCTCGTCTTCAGGACCGCCCGCGCAATCGCATCGGCGGACGGGATATACAGGTCTTCCAGCACGCCGGCGAACGGCGCGGGCGTATGCGGCGCGGTGACGAGCTCGATCGGCGCCTTGAGCGAGCGGAACGCGCGCTGCGCGACGAGCGCGGCGATGTCGGTCGCGATCGAGCAGCGCGGGTTCGCTTCGTCGACCACCACCACGCGCCCCGTGCGCTCGGCGCTTTCGAGGATCGTTTCCTCGTCGAGCGGCGACGTCGTGCGCAGGTCGATCACGTCGCACTGGATGCCGTCCTTCGCGAGCGTCGCGGCCGCGTCCATCGCCAGATGCACCATCCGGCCGTACGTGACGATCGTCGCGTCGTCGCCGTCGCGCAGCACGTTCGCCTCGCCGAACGGAATCGCATAGGATTCCTCCGGTACGTCGCCCTCACGCGTATAGAGCAGCTTGTGTTCGAGGAAGATCACGGGATCGTTGTCGCGGATCGCCTGGATCAGGAGCCCCTTCGCGTCGTACGGCGTCGACGGGCACACGACCTTCAGCCCCGGGATGTGCGTGAACAGCGACGTGAGCATCTGCGAGTGCTGCGCGGCCGCGCGCAGGCCGGCGCCGTACATCGCGCGGATCACGACCGGCGTCACGGCCTTGCCGCCGAACATGTAGCGGAATTTCGCCGCCTGGTTGAAGATCTGGTCGAAACATACGCCCATGAAATCGATGAACATCAGTTCCGCGACGGGCCGCATCCCGCACGCGGCAGCGCCGACCGCCGCGCCGATGTAGCCGCCCTCCGACAGCGGCGTATCGAGCACGCGGCCCGGAAACTTGTGGAACAACCCCTTCGTCACGCCGAGCACGCCGCCCCATGCGTCGTCCTCGCCGGGCGCGCCCGCGCCGCCCGCGTTGTCCTCGCCCATCACGATCACGCTGTCGTCGCGCGCCATTTCCTGCGCGAGCGCCTCGTTGATCGCCTGCGAATAGGTAATCTTCCTTGCCATGTCTGTCTCCTGAAATGTTCGGTTCGCCGTGCCGGCTGCTCGGTCAGGCCGGGTTCACGGATACGACACGTAGACGTCGGCGAGCAGGTCGGCGGCATCCGGCAGCGGCGCCGCCTTCGCCTGCGCGACCGCGTCGTCGATCAGCGCCTTCACCTGGGCGTCGACCGCGCGCAGGTCGGCCGTCGTCAGCGCTTCGGCGCGCACGACGCGCGTTTCGAAATGCTTCAGGCAGTCCTTCTCGTCGCGCAGCTTCTGCACTTCGCCCGGCGCGCGATAGGTTTGCGCATCGCCCTCGAAGTGGCCGAAATAGCGCGTGAACTTCACCTCGACGAGCGTCGGGCCGCCGCCGTTGCGCGCGCGGTCGACGGCTTCGCCGAGCGCCTCGTGCACCGCGAAGAAGTCGAAGCCGTCGACGATCACGCCCGGCATCCCAAACCCGTTCGCCCGATCGGCGATGTTGTCGGTCGCGACCGACCAGCTCGACGACGTCGCTTCCGCATAGCCGTTGTTTTCGGCGACGAAGATCGCGGGCAGCCGCCACACCGACGCGAGGTTCATCGATTCGAAGATCACGCCCTGGTTCGACGCGCCGTCGCCGAAGAAGCACACGCCGACGCCGCCGGTTTTCTTGTGCTTGGCCGCGAGCGCCGCACCGCACACGAGCGGGCCGCCCGCGCCGACGATCCCGTTCGCGCCGAGCATCCCCATCGACAGGTCGGCGATGTGCATCGAGCCGCCCTTGCCGTGGCAGACGCCTGTCTTCTTGCCGTAGATCTCGGCCATCATCCCGTGCACGTCGACGCCCTTCGCGATGCAATGGCCGTGGCCGCGGTGCGTGGTGGCCACGTAGTCGTCGAGGCCGAGGTGCAGCATCGTGCCGACGGCGGACGCCTCCTCGCCCGCGTACAGGTGAACGAAGCCGGGTATCTCGCCGGTCGCGAATTCGACGTGCAGGCGTTCCTCGAATTCGCGGATCGTGCGCATCAGCCGATAGGCGTCCAGCAGCTTGTCCCTGCCGAGCTGTGTCGAAGCGGTCATGTGTGTCTCCTGGGTAGGTCTGACTGCGAATGCCGCCCCGGCCATGCCGTGGCGGCGGATTGCACGGCCTGCGGCCGTCAGTGAAACGTGAAGCCGCCGTCGACGTTCACGGCCTGGCCCGTCACGTTGTCCATCGTCGCGAAGAACAGCGCGAGCCGGCCCATGTCTTCCGGCGTCTGCGCGCGGCCCTGCGGAATCAGCGTCAACTGGTGCCGCTGCCACGACTCCTCGACCGATTCGCCGTCGGTCTTCCATTCGTCGGACAGCCGGTCCCACATGTAGGTACGGACGATGCCGGGGCAGATCGCGTTGACGGTCACGCCGTCGCGCGCGAGCTCCTTCGCCAGCGCGTTGGTGAAACCGACGACCGCAAATTTCGATGCGCTGTAATGCGCGAGATTCGGGAAGCCTTCCTTGCCCGCGATCGACGCGACGTTGATGATCCGGCCGCGCCGCTGCGCCTTCAGATGCGCGAGCGCCGCGCGGCAGCCGAGGAACGTGCCCTTTGCGTTCACGTCCATCACGAAATCCCAGTCGCGCTCGGTCAGTTCGGCAACCGGACGGATGCTGATCACGCCCGCGCAGTTCACGAGGATGTCGAGCCCGCCGAGGTCGCCGAGCGCCTGCGCGACCATCGCGTCGACCTGCGCGGCCTGCGTGACGTCGACCTTCGCGATCGCCGCGCGGCGGCCGAGCGCGCGCACCTCGCCGGCGGTCGCGTCGAGCGCGTCGTCGAGCAGGTCGGCCAGCAGGATGTCGGCACCGGCGCCGGCGAGCGTCAGCGCGATGCCGCGGCCGATGCCGCGCGCGCCGCCCGTGACGATGGCGACCTGTCCTTCGAGAGGGGCTGTCATGGCGATGTCTCCTTGATGATCGTGATGGATGTCGAAACGTCTTCGTGAAACCGGTGTATCAGTCGTGCCACGCACCGGCATCGCGCAGCAGTTGCCGTGACGACGCGTAGCGCAGCGTGCGGCCGACGTCGACCGTCAACGGTCCGCCCCAGTCGAGTGCGATCTCGTAGCGATCGCCGCGCGCGACCTCGATCTCGCGCTCGCCGTCGAACGCGAGCGTGCCGCGCTCGAACGGAATCACGTGCCACGCGCCCGGCTCGAGCCGCTCGCAACTGCGCATCACGACGCGGTCGACGCGCCCCGGCGCGATCGGCGCGACGAGCGGCGTGCCGGCCGTCTTGCCGGCATCCGCGAAGCGCATCGCGAGCCCGTGCGGCGCGCTGCGTTCGAGCGGCGCCCACGCGCCGCCGAGCGCGGACAGGCCGATGCCGTCCGGTTCCGCGAACGTCAGATAGAGCGTGTCGATGTCGTCCGAGCCGGAGATCGCGCGCGCGCCGACGAAGCGCTGCCGCGCGGCGCACACATCGACGAGCGCGATCTCCTCGCGCCCGGGCTGCGCGCCCGCGACGCAGCGCACGACGAGCCGCTTGTTGCGCACGAACGCGACCTCGGCCGGCACGGCGCCGGTCGCGACGAGCCCCGCGGCGACGCCGGCGACGGTCGCCTCGCGATGTTCGGGAAACGCGTTGTTGGTGCCGGTGGACAGCGCGACGAGCGGCGTCGCACCGCAATGCGCAGCCACCGCGCGATGGGTGCCGTCGCCGCCGAGCACGACGATCAGCGACACTTCCATCCGATGCAGATAGGCGGCGCCGGCCTGCGTGTCGGCAACGCTGTCGGTGATCGGCAGGTCGACGAATTCGACCTGGGGCCAGCGTTCGTGCGGCGCGACCGCGCGATGCGTGTCGATCGCGCGCAGCAGCAGCGTCGCGATGCCCGTGCGGTCGCGCAGCGTCAGCACGCGCTCGACGCCCATCGCGCCGAGGCCGGCCAGCAGGCGCACGATCATGTTCGCCTTCTCCGCGGTCGGGAACACGGATGCATGCGTCGTGAGGCGGCGGATGTCGCGCCCCGATGCGGGGTTCGCGATCACGCCGACGGTAACGGGCGTCGTCACGGGTTTGTCTCCATCCAGTCGGCAGGGCCGGCGTATTGCGCGCGCCGCCCTCGCCTGTTTCGTCCGCTGCCATCGACGGGCGGCGGATCGTCGTCGCCGACGCGATTGCCGGCTTGCCCGTCATCTCTGCAAGCGGCGTGCCATCGTGCATGCGATGGCCGCGAAACCCGCGTCCGCGCTGGCGCGGCGGGCATGCGCGGGTTCGGAATGCGCGGTCGTGACGGCGCGGCGCGCGTCGAATTCGCCGGTACGTCTCATGCCGTCGATACGGCGACGCGATCGTCGCGGCGCGCGCGCATGCGCGGCGTTCCGCCCGCAAACCCTGCGTTCGCGCGGCGCCGCGCGCGCGACGCCCCGCCTGACGACCGTCGCGCCGCGCGCGGGCGGCCGTCTCAATCGCGCGAGACGCATCGGATACCGGTGAGACGACCGTCTCACGCGCGCCGCGTGCTGCAATGCAGTGTGATCCGCCGGACCGGATGTGCTACAAGAACAGCGACATCCCCGCCGTACCCGGAGCCGACCATGCCCTACGCCGTCCCCCAGGCCCAGCACGCCGACCGCATACTCGGCGCGCTCGCCGGGCGCCTGCCCGCGCCGGCCGATTCCGCTCGCCTCGTGTCTTCGTGGCAGCGATCGCTGGAGCGCTATCGTCTCGACCCCGCTTCGTCGATCGGCCCGCGCGTGCTGACCGCGGCCGAGCTGCGCGAAGTGCGCGACAAGGAAGAGGCCTTCCTGCGTGCGTCGGGCCAGTGCCTGACGCGGCTGCATGACATGATCCGCGTCGCCGACTACTGCGTGATGCTGACCGACGCGCACGGCGTGACGATCGACTACCGGATCGACCGCGAGCGCCGCAACGACTTTCGTCATGCGGGGCTGCACATCGGCTCGTGCTGGTCGGAAAGCGAGGAGGGAACCTGCGGCGTCGCGAGCGTGCTGACCGATCTCGCGCCGATCACCGTGCACAAGACCGATCACTTTCGCGCGGCGTTCACGACGCTCACGTGCAGCGCGGCGCCGATCTTCTCGCCGGCCGGCGAACTGATCGGCGTGCTCGACGCGTCGGCCGTGCATTCGCCCGACGGCCGCGACAGCCAGCGCCTCGTCTACCAGCTCGTGCGGCAAAGCGCGGCGCTGATCGAGGACGGCTACTTCGTGCACAGCACCGCGCAGCACTGGATATTGTTCGGGCATCCGAACCGTCACTACGTCGAGGCGCAGCCCGAGTGGCTGATCGCGTTCGACGAATGCGGCAACATCGTCGCCGCGAACCGGCACGCGCGCGACGCGCTGCCGGCGCTGCGCGAGCCGCGCCATATCGACGAGATCTTCGATGCGACCGAGATGCCGCTGCGCGACGCGGCGCGGCTCGACGCGATCGTCGCGCTGCGGCTGCGCGCGACCGGCGCCCCGCTCTACGCGCGGCTGCGCGCGCCGCTACGCCGCGCCGGCCGCGAACCGGGCGCGGCCCGGGCCGCCACGGCATCGCGCCGCCCGGGCACCGCCGCGCCGCGTCACGTCGGCGCGCTGACGCCGTTCCTGCACAGCAGCGATGCGCGCATCGCGCAACAGGCCGAACTCGCGCTGCGCGTCGCGAGCAAGCGGCTGCCGATCCTCGTGCTCGGCGAAACCGGCGCGGGCAAGGAAGTGTTCGCCCGCGCGATCCACGACGCCGGCGCGCGGCGCGCGCGGCCGTTCGTCGCCGTGAACTGCGGCGCGCTGCCGGAAGCGCTGATCGAGAGCGAACTGTTCGGCTATGCGGCCGGCGCGTTCACCGGCGCACGCAAGCACGGCGCGCGCGGCAAGATCGCGCTCGCCGACGGCGGCACGCTGTTTCTCGATGAAATCGGCGACATGCCGCTCGCGCTGCAGACGCGCCTGCTGCGCGTGCTGGCCGACGGCGAGGTCGTGCCGCTCGGCAGCGATACGCCGGTGCGCGTCGATCTCGACGTGATCTGCGCGACGCACCGCGATCTTGCGCGGATGGTGGCCGACGGCACGTTCCGCGAGGATCTGTACTACCGGTTGAGCGGCGCGACGTTCGAGCTGCCGCCGCTGCGCGAGCGCGCGGACGTGCGCGACGTGATCGCCGCCGTGTTCGCCGAGGAAGCGCAGGCGACCGGCCACGTGCTGACGCTCGATGCGACGCTCGCCGAACAGCTCGCGGCCTACCCGTGGCCGGGCAACGTGCGGCAACTGCGCAACGTGCTGCGCTATGCGTGCGCGGTGTGCGACGCCGCGCGCGTGACGCGGCACGACCTGCCGGCCGAACTCGCCGCGCAGCTCGGCGGCACCCCGGCGGGCGTGCTGCCCGACGACGAACGCGGGCGCATCGTCGCCGCGCTCACCGCGCATCGCTGGCGGCCCGACGCGGCCGCCCGCGCGCTCGGCATGTCGCGCGCGACGCTGTACCGGCGCATCGCGAAGCACCGGATCGTCGCGCCGCACCGCGCGTGACGCGCGCCGTCATGCGGGCTGCCCGGCCGCTTCGTTCGCGTGGTCTGCCCCGCCGGCCGCTTCGTCGCGCCGCTTGAACACCTCGTGCGCGGCGAACAGCGCGTTGAGCGCGGCCGGCATCCCCGCATACACGGCCATCTGCATGAACACCTCGACGATCTCGTCGCGCGTGCAGCCGACGTTCAGCGCGGCCTCGATATGCACCTTCAGTTGCGGCTGCGCGTTGCCGAGCGCGGCCAGTGCGGCGATCGTCGCGATTTCGCGCGCCTTCAGGTCGAGTTGCGGCCGGCTGTAGATGTCGCCGAAGCTGAATTCGACCAGGAGCCGCGCGAAATCCGGCGCGATCGGCGCAAGCGCCGCGATCACGCGTTCGCCCGCTTCGCCGTCGATTTCCTTGAGCTTGTTCCAGCCGCGCGTGTAGCGATCCTCAACGAGTCGTTCCATCTTGTCCGTCCTGTTCCGATAAAGAGTGAGAAAGATTCGCCCGTCGTTCCGTTTCCCGTTCCTGCGCCTCGTAGTACGCGATCTTGGCGCCGATCGCATCGAGGCTCGCCTGCAGCTCCGCGATATGCGCGCGCACCGCGTCGCGATGCGCGACCAGCAAGTCGCGCCGCGCGCGGAACGTCGACTCGCCCTGCTCGCGCAGCACCGCGAACGCCTGCATCTGCGCGATCGGCATGCCGGTCGCCTTCAGGCGCATCACGAAGGCCAGCCAGTCAAGGTCGGCCGGCGCATAGAGCCGGTGCCCGGCCGCCGTGCGCGAAATCGCGCGCAGCAGGCCGGCCTGCTCGTAATACCGCAACGTGTGCGTCGACACGCCCGTCAGTTCGGCGACTTGCCCGATCGTCAGCGGACCGGCGGCGGAGGGTTGGGATAGGGTTTTCGACATGGCAGGAACAAGGTTAGGAGTTAGAGTTCACTCTAAGTCAAGCATTGTCTGACGGCCAGTGCGGCGTTCGCCCGCGATCCCCCTGCGACACCGTAAAGAATGGTCAAAATCGCCCGCCGCGACCGCTTTCGGCCTTTACAGCACCGCAAGCCTTCAGCAAGATGCGATCAGCCTGTCTCAAAAAGGGCACGCATTTGTCCTATGCTTAACGGCGACGCCCGGCCAGCTCGTGGGCCGCCGTCCGTTGCAACAACCATTCATCCGTCAGAACCAGGGAGCCCTTGCCATGCTGAAAAAGCTGCTGATGCTGTTCGTCGCGCTGTCGCTGTCGCTCGCCGCCGGCCTTGCCGCTGCCGTCGATGTCAACACGGCCGACCAGGCCGCGCTCGAATCCGTGAAGGGTCTCGGGCCCGTGAAGTCGAAGGCGATCATCGACGAACGCACCAAGAACGGCCCGTTCAAGGACGCCGACGATCTCGCGAACCGCGTGAAGGGTCTCGGCACGAAGTCGGTCGGGCATCTCGAGGAAAACGGCCTGACGATCGGCGGCTCGTCGACGCCGCCGAAGGGCGTGAAGCCGTCGAAGCCGGCCGCGACGACGTCGGCGACCCCATCGACCACGACCTCGGCAGGCACCGCATCGACGTCCACGACCGCGACGGCCGGCACGACGACCACGGCCCCCGCGCCGGCGGCGAGCGCACCGGAAGCAGCCGCCAAGCCGGCCAAGACCAAGCGCGCATCGAAGAAGGAAAAGGCGGCAGCGGCGGCAGCGGCATCCGCGGACGCGGGTGCGAGCGCACCGGCGGCCGCGTCGTCCACGAAGGCCGCGAAGGGTTCGAAGAAGAAGAGCAAGAAGGACAAGGCAGCCTCCGCCGCCGCGGCGTCGGGCGCCTGATGTGCGCCGCGCGCGCGACGGCGTGCGCGCGGCATTCGTTCAACGGGCGCCGTCGTCACGGCGCCCTTTTCAGTGAAGGTGAAGAACCATGGGTCTCCTCGACATCGTCGGCGGTCTGATCGGCGGCCAGGCCGGCGGCAACTCGCAAAGCGCGCTGATCACGACCGCGCTCGAATTCATCAACAACCAGCCGGGCGGCCTGAACGGGCTGATCGAGAAGTTCAAGGCCGGCGGCGCCGGCGAGATCATCGGTTCGTGGGTCGGCACCGGCGAAAACCAGCCGATCTCGCCGGATACGCTGCAGAACGTGCTCGGCTCGGACGTCGTCGGCTCGCTCGCGAGCAAGGTCGGCATCGATCCCGCGCAGGCCTCGTCGATCCTCGCGCAGGTGCTGCCGCACGTCGTCAACGGCGCGACGCCGAACGGCGAAGTGCCGGCCAGCGGCCAGGTCGACACGTCGAACGTGCTCGGCACGCTCACGCAGCTCGCCGGCATGTTCGGCGGCAACAAGCAGGGCTGAGAGCCCGCGCCGCGACCGGGCGGCCCGTTCGGCCGCTCCATAAGCAAACACCCCGCCGAGGCGGGGTGTTCGTTTTTGCGCGCCCGGCGTGAGCCGGGCACGCGGCCGATGGCGGACGATCAGTGAACGACGCGGTCGAACACGAACTGGCCGTCGTTCACGTCGACCGGGATCACGTCCTTCGGACCGAAGCGGCCCGCGAGGATCAGCTTCGCGACCGGGTTCTCGATCTCCTGCTGGATCGCGCGCTTCAGCGGCCGCGCACCGAACACCGGATCGTAGCCGACCTTCGCGATCTGTTCGAGCGCCGCCGGCGACACGTCGAGCGCCATGTCGAGCTTCGCGAGCCGGTCATGCAGGCGCGCCAGCTGGATCTTCGCGATCGACTCGATGTTGCTGCGGTCGAGCGCGTGGAACACGACGACGTCGTCGATCCGGTTCAGGAACTCGGGGCGGAAATGCTGCTTCACCTCGAGCCACACGGCGTCCTTGATCTCGTCCTGCGGCGAGCCCGTCATGGCCTGGATCACCTGCGAGCCGAGGTTCGACGTCATCACGATGACCGTGTTCTTGAAGTCGACCGTACGCCCCTGCCCGTCCGTCATGCGGCCGTCGTCGAGCACCTGCAGCAGCACGTTGAACACGTCCGGATGCGCCTTCTCGATCTCGTCGAGCAGGATCACGCTGTACGGCTTGCGGCGCACGGCTTCCGTCAGGTAGCCGCCTTCCTCGTAGCCGACGTAGCCCGGCGGCGCGCCGATCAGCCGCGCGACGCTGTGCTTCTCCATGAACTCGCTCATGTCGATGCGGATCAGGTGCTCTTCCGAATCGAACAGGAACGACGCCAGCGCCTTGCACAGCTCGGTCTTGCCGACACCGGTCGGGCCGAGGAACAGGAACGAGCCGTACGGACGGTTCGGATCGGCGAGCCCCGCGCGCGACCGACGGATCGCATCGGCCACCGCGCTGATCGCCTCGTCCTGGCCGACCACGCGCTCGTGCAGCTTTTCCTCGATGTGCAGCAGCTTCTCGCGTTCGCCCTGCATCATCCGCGACACGGGGATGCCCGTCGCACGCGACACGACTTCCGCGATTTCCTCCGCACCGACCTGCGTGCGCAGCAGTCGCGGACGCGTCGGGTTGTGCTGCTCCTGCTCCTCGGCCTGCGTGACCTGCTTCAGTTGCGCCTCGAGCTGCGGCAACTTGCCGTACTGCAGCTCGGCGACCTTCTCCAGCTTGCCTTCACGCTGCAGCCGCGCGATGTCCGCCCGCACCTTCTCGATCTCTTCCTTGAGCTGCGCGCTGCCCTGCACCGCGGCCTTCTCGGCGGTCCAGATCTCTTCCAGGTCCGCATATTCGCGGCCGAGGCGATCGATCTCTTCCTCGATCAGTTGCAGGCGCTTCTGCGACGCTTCGTCCTGCTCCTTCTTCACCGCTTCGCGCTCGATCTTCAGCTGGATCAGACGACGGTCGAGCTTGTCCATCTCTTCCGGCTTCGAATCGATTTCCATCTTGATCTTCGAGGCGGCTTCGTCGATCAGGTCGATCGCCTTGTCGGGCAGGAAGCGGTCGGTGATGTAGCGATGCGACAGCTCGGCCGCGGCGACGATCGCCGGGTCGGTGATGTCGACGCCGTGGTGCAGCTCGTACTTCTCCTGCAACCCGCGCAGGATCGCGATCGTCGCCTCGACGCTCGGCTCGTCGACGAGCACCTTCTGGAAGCGGCGTTCGAGCGCGGCGTCCTTCTCGATGTACTTGCGGTATTCGTCGAGCGTGGTCGCGCCGATGCAGTGCAGCTCGCCGCGCGACAGCGCCGGCTTGAGCATGTTGCCCGCGTCCAGCGCGCCTTCGGCCTTGCCCGCGCCGACCATCGTATGAATTTCGTCGATGAAGACGATCGTCTGGCCTTCGTCCTTCGCGATGTCGTTGAGCACGGCCTTCAGGCGCTCCTCGAACTCGCCGCGATACTTCGCGCCGGCGAGCAGCGCGGCCATGTCGAGCGACAGCACGCGCTTGCCCTTCAGCGTCTCGGGCACCTCGCCGTTGACGATCCGCTGCGCGAGCCCTTCGACGATCGCGGTCTTGCCGACGCCCGGCTCGCCGATCAGCACCGGGTTGTTCTTCGTGCGGCGCTGCAGGATCTGGATCGAGCGGCGAATTTCGTCGTCGCGGCCGATCACCGGGTCGAGCTTGCCCGCGCGGGCGCGCTCGGTCAGGTCGACCGTGTATTTCTTCAGCGCCTCGCGCTGGCTTTCGGCGTCCTGGCTGTGCACCTGCGAGCCGCCGCGCACCGCGGCGATCGCGGCTTCGAGCGCCTTGCGCGTGAGACCGTGCTGGCGCGCGAGCTTGCCGGCGTCGCCCTTGTCGTCGGACACGGCGAGCAGGAACATCTCGCTCGCGATGAACGTGTCGTTGAGCTTCTGCGCTTCCTTGTCGGCCTGATTCAGCAGGCCGGCCAACTCACGGCCGATCTGGATGTCGCCGCCCATGCCCGTTACTTGCGGCAGGCGCGAAATGGCTTCGTTCAGCGCGCCCTGGAGCGCCTGCACGTGCACGCCCGCGCGCGACATCAGCGAGCGGGCCGAGCCGTCGTGCTGCGCGACCAGCGCCGCGAGCACGTGAACGGGTTCGATGTATTGATTGTCGCGGCCCGCCGCGAGGCTTTGCGCGTCCGCGAGTGCTTCCTGGAACTTGGTGGTGAGCTTGTCGATTCTCATTTGGTTGAGACCTCCAATTTTCGATTAACACCAAGATGAGGATGGTTATGCGGCTTTCAAGCGAAATTCGGGTTGATTCAGCGCAAAAATTGCCGGATAGCCTGAAAACGGTCCGGCGGCGTGATGGCGCGAGCGGGCAGCGCGCGGCGCCCCGCGCATCAGGGGGCCTTGGACGACGTCTGTTCAACTGCCGGCGCTTCGTCCGGCACCGGCGCGGCACGCACGAGCGCGACCGGACGAATGCCGAGCAACGCCGCGAGCGGCGATGCGGGCACGGCCAGCTCGCCGAGCGTGTGACGATCGAGCTCCGCGAAGAACGCATCGCGCGCGGCCGCCAGCACGCTTTTCAGCTGGCACTGCGGCTCGATCACGCAGCCGCGCGGCTCGCTGCCGTCGGGCGAAAAGCAGCCGACCAGCGCGAAGTCGTTTTCGGTCGCCCGCACGACCTGGCCGACCGTCAGCCGCAGCGAATCGGCGAACAGCCGCAGCCCGCCGTTGCGGCCGCGCACGGTGTCGACCCAGCCCAGTTCGCCGAGCCGCTGGACGACTTTCATCAGATGGTTCTTCGAGATGCCGTAGGCGTCCGAGATCTCCTGGATCGTCGCGAGCCCCTCGCCGCGCACGGCCAGATACAGCATCACGCGCAGCGAATAGTCGGTGTAGTCGGTGAGTCTCATGAGCGAATACAGAAAAGGTCGATCGTGCCCCGCTCGGATGAACCGGGCCGATCGCGAGGCGTGCAGGGCCGATAGACGGCGCCGTGGCGCGGCCCCGGGTTGCCGGGATCGCGTGCGCGCAATAAGATGCGGGATATCTACACGTTTTCCAGGGGTTATTGGACGCTATTTTGCGTCAAAATCCGACCGGCGTCCTGCCCGTCGCCGGCGCCGTCGCGCCGTCACCGCCCCGCTCTACCGGCCCTTTTCGTCATGACTGCCCAACCCGTCTCGCCCGATACCGTACCGGCCCGCCCCCGCGACGCCGAGCCGACCGAAGACAACATCCGCGATCTCGTCTACGCGTTCTACGACCGCGTACGCGCCGATCCGCTGCTGGGGCCCGTATTCGACGCGAAGCTGGCCGGCCGCTGGGACGACCATCTGCCGAAGATGGTGACGTTCTGGTCGAGCCTCGTGCTCGGCACCAAGGGTTATCGCGGCAACGTGCAGCAGGCGCACCAGCCGCTCGACGGGATCGAGCCGGCCCATTTCAGCCGCTGGCTGTCGCTGTTCCTGAACACCGTCGAAGCGCGCTACGCGCCGCCCGCGGCGGTTCGTTTCATGGAGCCCGCGCTGCGGATCGCGCAGAGCCTGCAGTTGAGCCGGTTCGGCTGGGACTACCGGATTCCGCCCGAGCAGCAGGCGCTGCTCGACGCGATCGCGCCGCGCCGCCGCGACGCGGGCGACGATTCGCACGCGTTACCGTCGCGCGCCCGCGGCGAGCCTTTTCCGACGAAGATCATCGGGCGCGGCGTCGACCCGGACGCGTAACGCCCTTTACACGCGACGACGGCACGCACGCGGCACTTCGCTGCATCGCCCGCGTGCCGCGCTCAGCGCGGCGCGTTGCCCGACTCGACGCCCCAGCGCGCGAGCGCGGCGTCGTCGGTGCTGCGCGCATCGACCCAGCGCTCGCCGTCCGGCGTCGTTTCCTTCTTCCAGAACGGCGCTTCGGTCTTCAGATAATCCATCACGAACTCGCACGACGCGAACGCGTCGCCGCGGTGCGACGCGACCGTCGCGACCATCACGATCTGGTCGAGCGGCAGCAGCCTGCCGACGCGGTGCACGATCGCGACGTCGACACCCGGCCAGCGCCGGCCGGCCTCGGCCGCGATCTTTTCGAGCGCCTTCTCGGTCATTCCGGGATAGTGCTCGAGCTCCATCGCGGCGACCGTATCGCCTTCGTTCAGGTCGCGCACCGTGCCGACGAAGCACGCGAGCGCGCCGATCTTCGGGTTGCGCGCCCGCAATGCCGCCACTTCGGCATTCAGATCGAAATCGTCGGTCTGGACTCGTACCGCTGCCATCGCCTCCCCCCTCAACCGCCCGTGACGGGCGGGAAGAACGCGACCTCGCAGCCTTCGGTGAGCCGCGTGTCGGGGTCGGTCATCTCGTGGTTGCACGCCATGCGCAACGCGCGCCCTTCGGCGAGCGTGTCGGCCCACGCGCCGCCGCGCGCGCGCAGCCACGCGCGCACGTCGCCGACGGTCGTCACGCCGTCCGGCACGTCGGCTTCTTCATCGGCCACGCCCAGTGCTTCGCGCACGCTTGCAAAAAATTTCAGTTGAATCTTCATGGTTCGGGGAGCCGCCGCGTCACGACAGCAGTTCGGAAAACGGAATGAAACGCACGGTCTCGCCTGCGCTGATCGCGTGCTGCGGCGGATTGTCGATCAGGCCGTCGCCCCAGACCGTCGACGTGAGCACGGCCGAGCTCTGGTTCGGGAACAGGTCGAGGCCGCCGGCCGCATTGACGCGCGCGCGCAGGAATTCGTTGCGCCGGTCGCCCTTGCTCTGCGAAAAATCGGCACGCAGCGACAACGCGCGCGGCGCGACGTCGCGCACGCCGGACAGGCGCAGCAGGAACGGCCGCACGAACAGCAGGAACGTGACGAAGCTCGAGACCGGGTTGCCGGGCAGCCCGATGAAATGCGCGTCGGCGCGCTCGTCGCCGCGGCGCACCGCGCCGTACGCGAGCGGCTTGCCGGGCTTCATCGCGATCTGCCACAGCGCGAGCCGGCCTTCGGCCTCCACGGCCGGCTTCACGTGATCCTCGTCGCCGACCGACACGCCGCCGCTCGTCAGGATCACGTCGTGATCGCGGGCGGCCTCGCGCAGCGTGTCGCGCGTCGCGGCCAGCGAGTCGGGCACGATGCCGTAATCGGTCACGTGGCAGCCGAGCCGCTCGAGCAGCCCGCGCAACGTGAAGCGGTTCGAGTTGTAGATCGCGCCGGGCTTCAGCGGCTCGCCGGGCATCGTCAGTTCGTCACCGGTGAAGAACACCGCGACGCGAATCCGCCGCGCGACCGCCAGTTGCGCGCAGCCGACCGACGCAGCGAGACCCAGCGCCTGCGGCGTGAGCCGCGTGCCGGCCGGCAGGATCACCGAACCCTGACGGATGTCCGCGCCCTGCGCGGTGATCCATTCGCCGGCCTTCGGCGTGTGCAGGATCTCGACCGCGTCGCCGTCGGCCGATGCCTGCTCCTGCATCACGACGGCATCGGCGCCCGGCGGCACCGTCGCGCCGGTGAAAATCCGCGCGGCCGTGCCGGCCGCGAGCGGCGCGGCCGGATGCCCGGCCGGAATGCGCTGCGACACCGGCAGGCGCCGGTCGCCGTGCAGCAGGTCGGCGACACGCACTGCATAGCCGTCCATCGCGCTCGTATGCATCGGCGGCACGTCGAGCGGCGAGCTGACGTCGGCCGCCAGCACGCGGCCGAGCGCGTCGAGCGTGGCGACGGTTTCGGCGCCGGGCAGCGGCTTCGCGGCGTCGAGCAGCGCGGCGAGCGCCTCGGCGGTCGACAGCATCGGCGCGCGCGGCGCCGCGGGATTCGGGTTCGACATCGATGGAATCGGGGATCGTTGGAATCAATACGTCATTGTAGCGACGACGCCACGCGGGCGCGCGATATGGCGGGCATGCGAAAACTGTGATCGGCGCGAACGCGCGGGTCTGGCACCTGTTTCGCGCGGCGTACGATGCCCGCGCGCCAAACGAAACGGCCGGAACCCCGATCCGTTCGACGAATCGGCATTCCGGCCGTCCCGCGCGACCGGGCCCGCGGGCCCGGCCGTGCGTCATGCGCCCGTATGGGCGGCGATGAAGTCCTTCACCTGCTGCGCGTCGGCCTTCACGACCTCGAAGCGCTGCGGCAGCGCCTCGAGCCCGTCGAAAGCGGCCGGACGCTCGGCTTCGCGATCGAGCGCCTCGCG
Source organism: Burkholderia anthinoferrum (assembly GCF_002925705.1). NCBI lineage: Bacteria > Pseudomonadati > Pseudomonadota > Betaproteobacteria > Burkholderiales > Burkholderiaceae > Burkholderia > Burkholderia anthinoferrum. Next base: position 74,970 of record NZ_LFZP01000030.1, on the reverse strand, counting down.
GATCGTCTCGCCGAACTTGATCGGCTGCGCCGTCTCGAGCACGACCATCGGCACGCCGGCCTCCAGATGCTCGCGCGCGACCTTCACGCCGTCGGCCGTATGCGTATCGATCATCGTGTCGTAGCGCGAGAACACGTCGCGGATCGTCGCGATGCGGTCGGCGTGGCTGCTGCGGCCGGACACGAAGCCGAATTCGGCCACACGCGCGAAATCGCCGCTCGCCGCGAGATCGAAGCCGCCCTTCTCCTCGACGTCGCGGAACAGTTGCATCACGCGCGCCGGATCGCGGCCGAGCAGGTCGAACACGAAGCGCTCGAAGTTCGACGCCTTCGAGATGTCCATGCTCGGGCTGCTCGTGTGATAGGTGTTTTCGGCGCTGCGCACGCGGTACGCGCCGGTACGGAAGAACTCGTCGAGCACGTCGTTCTCGTTGGTCGCGACCACCAGCTTCGCGATCGGCAGCCCCATCATCCGCGCGATGTGGCCCGCGCAGACGTTGCCGAAGTTGCCCGACGGCACCGTGAACGACACGCGCTCGTCGTTGGACTGCGTCGCCGCGAAATAGCCCTTGAAGTAGTACACGACCTGCGCGACGACGCGTGCCCAGTTGATCGAGTTGACGGTGCCGATCTTGTGCCGCGCCTTGAACGCGTGATCGTTCGACACGGCCTTCACGATGTCCTGGCAGTCGTCGAACACGCCTTCGACCGCGAGGTTGAAGATGTTCGGATCCTGCAGGCTGAACATCTGCGCCGTCTGGAACGCGCTCATCTTCTTGTGCGGCGACAGCATGAACACGCGCACGCCCGCCTTGCCGCGCATCGCATACTCGGCCGCGCTGCCGGTGTCGCCCGACGTCGCGCCGAGGATGTTCAGCGTTTCGCCGTGCTTCGCGAGCGTGTACTCGAACAGGTTGCCGAGCAGCTGCATCGCCATGTCCTTGAACGCGAGCGTCGGGCCGTTCGACAGTTCGAGCAGCGACAGCGCCGCGCCGTTCTCGGTGCCGAGCGCCTTCAGCGGCGTGATGTCGGACGCGTTTTCGCCATGGCGCGTGTTGCTGTACACGGCGGCCGTATACGTGCGGCGCGTGATCGCGCGCAGATCGTCGGCCGGCACGTCATCGCAGAACTTCGACAGGATCTCGAACGCGAGATCCGCGTACGACAGCGTGCGCCAGCGCGCGAGCTCGTCGGCGGACACCCTCGGATACTCGGCCGGCAGGTAGAGCCCGCCGTCCTTCGCGAGACCGCCGAGCAGGATGTCGGAGAACGTATGGCGCTCGCCGATGCCGGCGCCGCGCGTGGAAATGTAGTTCATGTCGTTCCTGGTCCTCAGTTCAGCGCTTCCATGCGCAGCTTCGTTACCTTCGAGACCACCGTCGCGAGGCTCTCGATCTGCGCGATCGCCGCGTTGACGTTCTTCTCGACCGTCTCGTGCGTGATCAGGATGATGTCGGTCTCGCCGTTCGCGCCGTCGATCTGCTCCGATTCCTTCTGCAGCAGCGCGTCGATCGAGATGCCCGACTCGGCGAGGATGCGCGTGATGGCGGCCAGCACGCCGGTCTGGTCGGCAACGCGCAGGCGCAGGTAGTAGCCGCTCGTCACTTCCTCGATCGGCAGGATCGGCGTGTTCGACAGGCTGTCCGGCTGGAACGCGAGGTGCGGCACGCGATGCTCGGGGTCGGCCGTGTGCAGGCGCGTGACGTCGACGAGATCCGCGACGACGGCCGATGCGGTCGGCTCGGCGCCCGCGCCCTTGCCGTAGTACAGCGTCGTGCCGACCGCATCGCCGTGCACGACGACCGCGTTCATCGCGCCCTCGACGTTCGCGAGCAGGCGCTTTTCCGGGATCAGCGTCGGGTGCACGCGCAGCTCGATGCCGTTTGCGGCGCGGCGCGCGATGCCGAGCAGCTTGATCCGGTAGCCGAGCTCTTCCGCGTAGCGGATGTCGGTCGCGTCGAGCTTGCTGATGCCCTCGACGTACGCGCGGTCGAACTGCACCGGCACGCCGAACGCGATCGCGCTCATGATCGTCGCCTTGTGCGCGGCGTCGACGCCTTCGATGTCGAAGGTCGGATCGGCTTCCGCGTAGCCGAGTTCCTGCGCGGCCTTCAGCGCGGTCGCGAAATCGAGGCCGCGGTCGCGCATTTCCGACAGGATGTAGTTCGTCGTGCCGTTGATGATGCCCGCGATGTACTGGATGCGGTTCGCGGTCAGGCCTTCGCGCAGCGCCTTGATGATCGGGATGCCGCCGGCGACGGCCGCCTCGAACGCGACCATCACGCCCTTCTCGCGCGCGGCTTCGAAGATCTCGGTGCCGTGCACCGCGAGCAGCGCCTTGTTCGCCGTGACGACGTGCTTGCCGTTCGCGATCGCGCGCAGCACGAGCTCGCGCGCGATGCCGGTGCCGCCGATCATCTCGGCGACGATCGCGATCGACGGATCGTCGACGACCGCGTTGAAGTCGTCGGTGATCTGCGCGGCCGCGGCGTCACCGCCGAGCGCGGCCTGCGCCTTGGCCGGGTTGCGCACGGCAATGCGCGCCACCTCGATGCCGCGCCCCGCGCGTCGCTTGATTTCTTCCTGGTTGCGGCGCAGCACCGTGAAGGTGCCGCTGCCGACGGTGCCGAAGCCCAACAGGCCAACTTTGATCGGTTCCATGCTGCGTGTGATCGATGAGTAAGAAGTAGTGAGTTCCGTGTGGCGCTGCCCGCTCAGACCGAATGGCGCTTGCGGTAGCCGTCGAGAAAGCGCGCGATCCGGTTGATCGAATCGGCCAGATCGTCGAGGTTCGGCAGGAAGACCACGCGGAAGTGGTCCGGCGTCGCCCAGTTGAACCCCGTGCCCTGAACCAGCAGCACGCGTTCCTCGAGCAACAGGTCGAGAATGAACTGCTGGTCGTTCTGGATCGGGTAGAGCTTCGGGTCGAGGCGCGGGAACATGTACAGCGCGGCCTGCGGTTTCACGCAGGTCACGCCCGGGATCGACGTCAGCATGTCATACGCGAGTTCGCGCTGCTTGTACAGGCGCCCGTTCGGCACGATCAGCTCGTTGATGCTCTGGTAGCCGCCGAGCGCCGTCTGGATCGCGAACTGGCCGGGCACGTTCGCGCACAGGCGCATCGACGACAGGATGCCGAGCCCTTCCAGATAATCCTTCGCGCGCCGGCGGTTGTCGCCGCCGAGGCCCGATACGGCCATCCAGCCCGCGCGATAGCCGCACGACCGGTAGCTCTTCGACAGGCTGTTGAACGTGACGGTGATCACGTCCTCCGACAGCGCGCCCAGCGCCGTGTGCTCGAGGCCGTCGTAGACGATCTTGTCGTAGACCTCGTCGGCGAACACGATCAGCCCGTGCTGGCGCGCGATCTCGAGCAGCTCGAGCAGCAATTCGTCGGAATAAAGCGCGCCGGTCGGATTGTTCGGGTTGATCACGACGATCGCCTTCGTGTTCGGCGTGATCTTGCCGCGGATGTCGTCGAGGTCGGGCATCCACGCGTTCTGCTCGTCGCACACGTAGTGCACGGGCGTGCCGCCCGACAGGCTCACGGCCGCCGTCCACAGCGGGTAGTCGGGCGCGGGCAGCAGCACTTCGTCGCCGTCGTTCAGGAGCGCCTGGGTCGCCATCACGATCAGCTCGGACGCGCCGTTGCCGATGTAGATGTCGTCGAGCCCGACGCCGACGACGCCCTTTTCCTGCGTGTAGTGCATCACGGCCTTGCGCGCCGAGAACACGCCCTTCGAATCCGAATAGCCGGACGACGCCGGCAGGTTGCGGATCATGTCCTGGATGATTTCGTCCGGCGCGTCGAAACCGAACGGCGCGAGGTTGCCGATGTTCAGCTTGATGATGCGGTGGCCTTCTTCCTCGAGGCGCTTGGCGTGCTCGAGCACCGGGCCACGGATGTCGTAGCAGACGTTGAGCAGCTTGTTCGACTTCTGAATCGGTTTCACGACGACACGGTTCCTGGGTTGGCCTTGCGGCCGGGGGGACGGGATCAAAACTGGAAAGCGGCCGGTCTGTGCGCGCTGTCTAGGCTGGGAAAAAGCGGCGGCCGGACGCGGCTTGTGGCGACGCACGACGCAAGTGGCGCCCGGGGGCGACCAAAAAGTTATAATTTAGCGGATTTTGGCCGACTTTCGCAATGCACCATAGCCGCGCCGGGCCCGCGCCGTCAGGCGTCCGCGCGTGCCGGAGCGCGCGAAACCGGCCCGCCGGGCCCCACGGCCCTGCCAATCCATTCCCCTACGGAACCGCGGAATACCGATTTGAAACTGCACCAGGACACGAGCGGCGCGCTCAACACCGTCACCGGCTACGGCCCCGATTATGTCGACGTCAACCTCGAACGCCATGAAACGAGCGTCATCGTCCTGCCCGGCGCGCCGGTCCAGGCCTGGCCCGTGGTGTCGTTCGACGCGCTCGCGCCCGAGCATTTCGCGATGCTGCTCGACCCCACGCCCGAACTCGTGATCTTCGGCAGCGGCGCGCGGCTGCGCTTTCCGCACCCGCGGCTCGTCGCGGCGCTCACCGCGAAACGGATCGGCGTCGAGACGATGGATTTCCAGGCCGCCTGCCGCACCTACAACATCCTGATGGCCGAGGGCCGCAAAGTCGCCGCCGCGCTCTTGATTGAACGTTAATCCCCGATGCGGTAAAACACGGGCCGGCGCAGCGGGTCGATCCCCGGATCGCCCCCGGCCAGGCCGCCCGCCCCCGGCGCACCGCGCCGGCGGCCCGTCACAACAACCAACAGGCTGAAAACCCATGAACGATACGCCGTCGAGGCTACCGCTCAATCGCATCACGCTCGTCCTCCTCGTCGTCGCGCTCGCGATCGTCTGGTTCGCGCCGCTCGGGCTGCGCCACCTGATCCCGAGCGACGAAGGCCGCTACGCGGAGATGGCGCGCGAGATGTTCGTCACCGGCGACTGGATCACGCCGCGCTACAACGGCTACAAGTACTTCGAGAAGCCGCCGCTGCAGACCTGGCTGAACGCGCTCACCTTCGCCTGGTTCGGCATCGGCGAATGGCAGGCGCGCCTCTACACCGCCGTCGCGAGCTTCGCCGGCGTGCTGCTCGTCGGCTACACCGGCGCGCGCCTGTTCAACCCGCTGTCGGGCTTGCTCGCGGCCGTCGTGCTGGCCAGCTCGCCGTACTGGAACCTGATGGGCCACTTCAACGCGCTCGACATGGGGCTCGCGTTCTGGATGGCGCTGTCGCTCTGCTCGCTGCTGCTCGCGCAGCGGCCCGGGCTGCGCCCGGCCGCGGTACGCGGCTGGATGTGGGCGTGCTGGGCCGCGATGGCGTTGGCGGTGCTGTCGAAGGGCCTCGTCGGCCTGATCCTGCCGGGCGCCGTGCTCGTGCTGTATACGCTGGTCGCGCGCGACTGGGCGCTGTGGAAGCGCCTGTACCTCGTCAGCGGCCTCGTGATCTTCTTCGCGATCGTCACGCCGTGGTTCGTGCTCGTCCAGCAGCGCAACCCCGAGTTCTTCAACTTCTTCTTCGTCGTCCAGCAGTTCCGCCGGTACCTGACCCCGGAACAGAACCGCCCGGGCCCGCTGTACTACTTCGTGCCCGTGCTGCTGGTCGGCTTCCTGCCGTGGCTGTCGGTCGCGTGGCAGAGCATCCGCCATGCGCTGCGCATGCCGCGCCAGCCGAACGGCTTCTCGCCGATGCTCGTGCTGCTGATCTGGAGCGCGTTCATTTTCCTGTTCTTCAGCGCGTCGCATTCGAAGCTGATCTCGTACGTGCTGCCGGTCGCGCCGGCGCTCGCGCTGATCATCGGCGCGTACCTGCCGCTGATGACGGCCGACCGGTTCCGCCGCCACCTGCTCGGCTATCTCGTGTTCTTCGTCGCCGCGGCGTTCGGGATCATCTTCCTCGCGTACCAGGGCGACGCCCGCACGCCGAACGCGCTGTACCGCGCGTTCCAGATGTGGCTGTACGCCGGCCTCGCGGTCTCGGCCGCGCTGACGCTCGCGGCCGCGTGGCTCAACCGCCGGGCGGGCGCGGCCGCCGCGCTCGCCGCGTTCGGCGCCGCGTGGCTCGCGTTCGGCACGATCGGCGGCACCGGGCACGACGAGTTCGGCCGCTACAGCTCGGGCGCGCTGCTCGCGCCGGCCGTGCGCGCCGAGCTGGCGAAGCTGCCGCCCGACACGCCGTTCTACTCGATCGAAATGCTCGACCACACGTTCCCGTTCTACGTGGGCCACACGACGATCATGGTCCAGCGCCAGGACGAGCTCGCGTTCGGGATCTCGGTCGAGCCGAACAAGTGGATCCCGACCGTCGGCGAATGGATCACGCGCTGGAAGCAGGACACCCATGCGCTCGCGATCATGCCGCCCGGCCAGTACGACGCGCTGGCCAAGGAAGGCGTGCCGATGCGCGTGATCGCGCGCGACAACCGCCGCGTGATCGTCGAGAAACCGCAATCGTAAGGACGTCCCCCGCATGAATCCCGTTTCGTTCGTCTGCATCGTCACCGGCGTGATGCTCAACGCCTGTGCGCAACTTTTGCTGAAAGCCGGCGTCAACGCCGTTGGACACTTCGAATTCAGCCGTGCGAACATCATTCCGGTCGGATTCAAGATCGCGACCCAATTGCCGATCATCGGCGGCCTCGGCTGCTACGTGCTGAGCGTCGTCGTATGGATCGTCGGGCTGTCGCGGGTCGACGTGTCGATCGCGTACCCGATGCTGTCGCTCGGCTACGTCGTCAATGCGTTCGCGGCGTGGTACCTGTTCGGCGAAGTCCTGTCGATGCAGCGGCTCGTCGGCATCGGCATCATCCTGATCGGCGTGCTCGTGCTCGCGCGCAGCTGAGCACGGCGCGCGGCGTTAAGCGTCCGCCTACAAAAAATCACGGTACGAATCGGCCAACCGGTGTTTAATGCCGGTTTCGGACGGATCGCCCGACCCTTTTATTACACGCCATTACAGGCCCAACGCGTTCATGAGCCAGACTACCGCTCCGTTTCTGCCGTTCACCCGCCCCGAGATCGACGAGGAAACCATCCAGGGCGTCGTCGACGTGCTGCGCTCGGGCTGGATCACGACCGGCCCGCAGTGCCAGAAATTCGAAGCCGCGCTGTCGGAGTACTGCGGCGGCCGCCCGGTCCGCGCGTTCAATTCGGGTACCTGCACGCTCGAGATCGGCCTGCGCATCGCGGGCGTCGGCCCCGGCGACGAGGTGATCACGACGCCGGCGTCGTGGGTCTCGACCAGCAACGTGATCATCGAAACGGGCGCGACGCCCGTATTCGCGGACATCGATCCCGTCACGCGCAACATCGATCTCGACAAGCTCGAGCAGGCGATCACGCCGCGCACGAAGGCGATCGTCCCCGTGTTCCTGTCCGGCCTGCCGGTCGACATGGACCGCCTGTACGCGATCGCCCGCGCGCACAAGCTGCGCGTGATCGAGGATGCCGCGCAGGCATTCGGCTCGATGTGGAACGGCAAGCGCATCGGCGCGTTCGGCGACCTCGTGTCGTTCAGCTTCCACGCGAACAAGAATCTGACGACGATCGAAGGCGGCGCGCTCGTGCTGAACGACGAGGACGAAGCCGTGCTCGCGCAGAAGTACCGGCTGCAGGGCATCACGCGCACCGGCTTCGACGGGATGGACTGCGACGTGCTCGGCGGCAAGTACAACCTGACCGACGTCGCCGCGCGCGTCGGCCTCGGCCAGCTACCGCACCTCGAGCGCTTCACCGCGCAGCGCCGCGCGCTCGCCCGCGCGTATTTCGCCGCGTTCGACGGCGGCGCGGCCGTGAAGCTCGGCCTCGGCCTGCCGGTCGCCGAATTCGAGAACGGCAACTGGCACATGTTCCTCGTCACGCTGCCGCTCGAGCGGCTGACGATCACGCGCGCCGAATTCATGGCGCAGATGAAGGAACGCGGCATCGGCACCGGCATCCACTACCCGGCGATCCATCTTTTCACGCTGTACCGTGCGCGCGGTTTCAAGGAGGGGATGTTCCCCCACGCCGAACGGTACGGCGCGTCGACCGTCACGCTGCCGCTGTTTACGCAGATGACGGAAGGCGACGTGCGTCGCGTGGTCGACGCCGTCAATCAGATTTGCGAACAATACGGAAAATAAGCGTACATGAGTCACCTTGAAGCACGCGCCGGGCATCCGGGCGCCGGACACCCGGGCGCCGCGCATCTGGACGCCGGCCGGCCCGAAGTCTCGGTCATCATCCCCGTATACAACGAGGAAGACGGCCTCGCCGCGCTGTTCGCGCGACTGTATCCGGCGCTCGACGCACTCGACACGCCGTACGAAGTGATCCTGATCAACGACGGCAGCCGCGACCGCTCGGCCGCGATGCTCGCCGATCAGTTCCACGTACGGCCGGACACGACACGCGTCGTGCTGCTCAACGGCAACTACGGCCAGCACATGGCGATCCTCGCGGGCTTCGCGCAGTCGCGCGGCGAGATCGTCATCACGCTCGACGCCGACCTGCAGAATCCGCCCGAGGAAATCGGCAAGCTGATCGCGAAGATGCGCGAGGGCTACGACTACGTCGGCTCGATCCGCAAGCAGCGCCAGGACAGCCTGTGGCGGCGCAAGGCGTCGCAGATGATGAACCGGCTGCGCGAGCGCATCACGCGCATCAAGATGACCGACCAGGGCTGCATGCTGCGCGCGTACAGCCGCCGCATCATCGACACGATCAACGTGTGCGGCGAAGTCAACACGTTCATCCCCGCGCTCGCGTACACGTTCGCGCAGAACCCGACCGAAATCGAGGTCGCGCACGAGGAACGCTTCGCGGGCCAGTCGAAGTATTCGCTGTACAGCCTGATCCGGCTGAACTTCGACCTCGTGACGGGCTTCTCGGTCGTGCCGCTGCAGTGGCTGTCGTTCATCGGCGTGATCCTGTCGCTCGGCTCCGCCGCGCTGTTCGTGCTGCTGCTCGTGCGCCGCTTCATCGTCGGCGCGGAAGTGCAAGGCGTGTTCACGCTGTTCGCGATCACGTTCTTCCTGCTCGGCGTGATCATCTTCGCGCTGGGCCTGCTCGGCGAATACGTCGGCCGCATCTACCAGCAGGTGCGCGCGCGGCCGCGCTACCTGATCCAGGCCGTGCTCGAGCAGCACGATGGCGTGCCGCCGGTGCCGGCCGGCGCGAACCATCCGGGAGCCGTGCAATGAAGCCGCGCGCGGTCGTCTTCGCGTATCACAACGTCGGCGTGCGGTGCCTGCAGGTGCTGCTCGCGCGCGGCGTCGACGTCGCGCTGGTCGTCACGCACGAGGACAATCCGAACGAGAACATCTGGTTCGGCAGCGTCGCGGCCGTCGCGGCCGAGCACGGCATTCCGGTGCTCACGCCGGCCGATCCCGCCGATCCGGCGCTGCGCCGCGCGGTGTCCGACGCGCGGCCCGATTTCATCTTCTCGTTCTACTACCGCCACATGCTGCCGGTGGACCTGCTCGCGATCGCGCCGCGCGGCGCGTACAACATGCACGGTTCGCTGCTGCCGAAATACCGGGGTCGGGTTCCGACCAACTGGGCCGTGCTGAACGGCGAGACCGAGACCGGCGCGACGCTGCACGAGATGGCCGCCAAGCCCGACGCGGGTGCGATCGTCGGCCAGACCGCGGTGCCGATCCTGCCGGACGACACGGCCGCGCAGGTATTCGACAAGGTCACCGTGGCCGCCGAGCAGACGCTGTGGCGCGTGCTGCCCGCGCTGCTCGCGGGCGAGGCGCCGCACCTGCCGAACGATCTCGCGACCGGCAGCTACTACGGCGGACGCAAGCCCGAGGACGGCCGCGTCGACTGGTCGAAGCCGGCCGCGCAGGTCTACAACCTGGTGCGCGCGGTCGCGCCCCCGTATCCGGGTGCATTCACGGACGTCCACGGCGCGCGCTTCGTGATCGCGCGCGCGCGCCTCGCGGCGCCCGGCAGCGCGATGGCGGCGGCCGCCGCGGATTTGCCGCCCGGCCTGCACGTAAGCGATAATGCGCTATTCGGCGTCTGCGGCGACAGCCGCGCCCTATCCATTCTCGAGCTCCGGCAACAGCGCGACGGCGGTGAAACCGTCGTGGCGCCCGCGGAATTCGCGCAGTTCATTCATTCTTCCCGTCATTCATGAAAGCAAAAAAAGTCCTGATCCTGGGTGTGAACGGCTTCATCGGCCATCACCTGTCGAAGCGCATTCTTGAGACCACCGATTGGGAAGTGTTCGGCATGGACATGCAGACCGACCGGCTGGGCGACCTCGTCAACCACGAGCGGATGCATTTCTTCGAAGGCGACATCACGATCAACAAGGAGTGGGTCGAGTATCACGTGAAGAAGTGCGACGTGATCCTGCCGCTCGTCGCGATCGCGACGCCGGCCACCTACGTCCAGCAGCCGCTGCGCGTGTTCGAGCTCGACTTCGAGGCGAACCTGCCGATCGTGCGCTCGGCCGTCAAGTACGGCAAGCACCTCGTGTTCCCGTCGACCTCCGAGGTCTACGGCATGTGCTCGGACGAGCAGTTCGACCCGGATGCCTCCGCGCTCACCTACGGCCCGATCAACAAGCCGCGCTGGATCTACGCGTGCTCGAAGCAGCTGATGGACCGCGTGATCTGGGGCTACGGGATGGAAGGCCTGAACTTCACGCTGTTCCGCCCGTTCAACTGGATCGGCCCGGGCCTCGACTCGATCTACACGCCGAAGGAAGGCAGCTCGCGCGTGGTCACGCAGTTCCTCGGCCACATCGTGCGCGGCGAGAACATCAGCCTCGTCGACGGCGGCTCGCAGAAGCGCGCGTTCACCGACATCGGCGACGGCATCAGCGCGCTGATGAAGATCATCGAGAACAAGGGCGGCGTCGCGTCGGGCAAGATCTACAACATCGGCAATCCGAAGAACAACTTCTCGGTTCGCGAGCTCGCGCACAAGATGCTCGAACTGGCCGCGGAATTCCCCGAGTACGCCGATTCGGCCAAGCAGGTGAAGCTCGTCGAAACGACGTCCGGCGCCTACTACGGCAACGGCTACCAGGACGTGCAGAACCGCGTGCCGAAGATCGACAACACGATGCAGGAGCTCGGCTGGGCGCCGCAAGCGACGTTCGACGACGCGCTGCGCAACATCTTCGAAGCGTATCGCGGCCACGTCGCCGACGCGCGCGCGCTCGTCGAACAGCAAGGCTGAGCGGGACGTTCGCTTGGCTCGCATCGTCCTCAAGATCGACGTCGACACGCTGCGCGGCACGCGCGAAGGCGTGCCGAACCTCGCGCGCATCTTCGATCGCTTCAATGCGCGCGCGACCTTCCTCTTCAGCCTCGGGCCCGATCACACGGGCTGGGCGCTGCGGCGCGTGTTCCGTCCGGGCTTCCTGAAGAAGGTGTCGCGCACGTCGGTCGTCGAACACTACGGCGTGAAGCAGCTGATGTACGGCGTGCTGCTGCCCGGCCCCGACATCGGCCGCCGCGCGATCGCCGACATGCGCGCGATTCACGAGGCCGGCTTCGAATGCGGGATCCACACGTGGGATCACGTGGTCTGGCAGGACAACGTGCGCGTGCGCGATCGCGACTGGACCGCGCGTGAAATGCAGAAGAGCCATGCGCGCTTCATCGAGATCTTCGGCGCGCCGCCCGTCACGCACGGCGCGGCCGGCTGGCAGATGAACGATTCCGCGTTCGAGCAGATCGACGCGTGGGGGATGCGCTACGCATCCGACGGTCGCGGCCACTCGCCGTACCTGCCCGTCGTCGGCGGCCGCATGCTGTCGCACGTGCAGATGCCGACCACGCTGCCGACGCTCGACGAAGTGCTCGGCGTCGACGGCATCGACACGCACAACGTCGCCGCGCACATCCTCAAGTTCACCGAAGCCAATCCGCACGACCAGGTGTTCACGCTGCATGCGGAACTGGAAGGCCAGAAGCTCGCGCCCGTGTTCGAGCAACTGCTCGCCGGCTGGCGTGCGCAAGGCCACACGTTTGCGACGATGGGCGACTACCACGCGACGCTGGACCGCGACTCGCTGCCATCGTACCCTGTCGCGTGGGGCGAAATCCCCGGCCGCTCCGGCGAACTGATCGTCCAGCCCGACTGAGTTCGCGCGCGAGCCGGCGTCGCCGCTCCCGCCCTCGCGGCGCGTCGCCGCGACGCCCCGCCGAACCACGCCGCCGCAGCGGCGCCCTTCCATAACAACAGGAGAAACACGTGTCTGTCGAAGTTGACCGTCAAGTTCCCGATTTCACCGCACCGGCCACGGGCGGCGACATTTCGCTGTCCGACCTGAAGGGCAAGAAGCTCGTACTGTACTTCTATCCGAAGGACAACACGCCGGGCTGCACGACCGAAGGGCTGCAGTTCCGCGATCTCTATCCGAAGTTCAAGAAAGCCGGTGCGGAAGTCATCGGCGTGTCGCGCGACAGCCTGCGCTCGCACGACAACTTCAAGGCCAAGCTCGAACTGCCGTTCCCGCTGATTTCCGATGCCGACGAAGCGCTGTGCGCGTTGTTCGATGTCATCAAGATGAAGAAAATGTATGGCAAGGAAGTGCGCGGAATCGAGCGCTCGACGTTCCTGATCGACGCGGACGGCGTGCTTCGCCACGCATGGCGCGGCATCAAGGTACCGGGTCACGTGGACGACGTGCTAAAGGCTGTACAAGCGCTTTGAGGCGCGTTATATTGGGCCGCAATGAATGCCCGTTCGCCCCATATTTCTCGTAGCTGCGCCGGTGCCCGTTGCGATGCTTGCCGGCACCTGACGCGCATCACGACGGCATCAGCCGAGCCGCATGTCCCTGTCGACGGGGCAGCGGCTTTTTTTATGGAACGCGCGCCGGCCCTCCCCGGTCCGGCCCTTACCGCATCGAGGAGCTGATCGACACTTAGGCGAACCGGCTAGACGAAATTCCTGTGCGCCACCGCGCGCAAACTGCATGCGTCTACGTCACGCAGGATGCGATCAGCGGCGCACGCCATGCGACACGATTCCTCCCGAGGGACACCATGCCTTTGCCTACTCCCCCCAGCAAGCTCGGCAGCCTGCTGCCGCCCGACGAATACAAGGCGAAAGCGCGGCCCGCGAAAGCCGCGAAGAAATCCGCCGAAGGGGACGCATCCACAGCCGGTGACTATGGTCCGGCCAGCGTGGCCCAACCGATGATCGAAGCCGCGAACACGGCCGCGCCGCTGCGCGCCGTCGCGTCTTCGGCGCCCGATGCCCCGAGCGCGCCCGCGCGCGGCCGCAAGACCAGGCAGACGGCCGCGCTGCTGCAGCCGATGCCGGCGCCCGCCGAACCCGCGGCGCCCGTCGTGGCACGCAACGACAAGCCGGCCGCAGATAAATCTGGCGGAGCGGCCGCGGCACCCGCGCGCGATGCCGGCGCCGCGACGAAGTCGCGCAGCCGCAAGCCCGCCGACGCCGAACTGCAGAAGCTGTTCGTGCTCGACACCAACGTGCTGATGCACGACCCGAGCAGCCTCTTCCGCTTCGAGGAACACGACGTCTATCTGCCGATGATGACGCTCGAGGAACTCGACAACCACAAGAAGGGGATGTCCGAAGTCGCACGCAACGCGCGCCAGGTCAGCCGCACGCTCGACGCGCTCGTCGCCGACGGCGGCCCGATCTCGGCCGGCATCCCGCTGTCGCGCCTCGGCAGCCGCGACGCGCTCGGCCGCCTGTACTTCCAGACGAAGCTGGCCGATATCGCGCCGGTGGAAGGTTTGCCCGAAGGCAAGGCCGACAATCAGATCCTCGGCGTCGTGCGCGCGCTGCAGCGCGACCGGCCCGACCGCCAGGTCGTGCTGGTGTCGAAAGACATCAACATGCGGATCAAGGCGCACGCGCTCGGCCTGCCCGCGGAAGACTACTTCAACGACCAGGTGCTCGAGGATTCGGATCTCCTGTACAACGGCGTGCGCGAACTGCCGCAGGATTTCTGGACCAAGCATGCGAAGGGCATGGAGAGCTGGCAGGACACGAAGACGGGCACCACGTACTACCGCGTGACCGGCCCGCTCGTCGCGTCGATGCTCGTCAACGAGTTCGTCTATCTCGAGCCGCAGAACGGCGAGCCGACGTTCCACGCGATCGTCCGCGAGCTGAACGGCAAGACGGCGCTGCTGCAGACGCTGCGCGACTACAGCCACCACAAGAACAACGTGTGGGGCATCACCGCGCGCAATCGCGAGCAGAACTTCGCGCTGAACCTGCTGATGAACCCCGAGATCGACTTCGTCACGCTGCTCGGCCAGGCCGGCACCGGCAAGACGCTCGTCGCGCTCGCGGCCGGCCTCGCGCAGGTGCTCGACGACAAGCGCTACAACGAGATCATCGTGACGCGCGCGACCGTGCCCGTCGGCGAGGACATCGGTTTCCTGCCCGGCACCGAGGAAGAAAAGATGCAGCCGTGGATGGGCGCATTCGACGACAACCTCGAAGTGCTGCAGAAGACCGACGACGCGGCCGGCGAATGGGGCCGTGCCGCGACGCAGGAGCTGATCCGTTCGCGCCTGAAGGTGAAGAGCATGAACTTCATGCGCGGCCGCACGTTCGTCGACAAGTACCTGATCATCGACGAGGCGCAGAACCTGACGCCGAAGCAGATGAAGACGCTCGTCACGCGCGCGGGCCCCGGCACGAAGATCGTGTGCCTGGGCAACATCGCGCAGATCGACACGCCCTATCTGACCGAGGGCAGCTCGGGCCTGACCTACGTCGTCGACCGCTTCAAGGGCTGGGGCCACAGCGGCCACGTGACGCTCGCGCGCGGCGAACGCTCGCGGCTCGCCGACTACGCGTCGGACATTCTGTAACGCGCTGGCCGGCCGATCGGCCGGCTGTCGACGCCACGCGGCGCTCCGTTTCCGGAGCGCCGTTTTTATTTGGGGTCGAAGACAAAGGTAATGCGTCGTCACGCAACCATGCAGTTTACGCGCGAAACTTCAAGTAAATTCTCAAGAATGGTTGCTTAAGCCCCGCCGGAGCGTCTACCATCGAGTCTGTCTGTTGTCATACGATTCGCGAGTGCACCGCTCGCCCGCCTTGCCATGCTTCGAATCTGGGTTCCCGTCGCCGTCGTCTCCCTGCTTGCGGCCTGCTCCAGCGTGCCGCCGCAATCGGCATCGCGTTCCGCGTCGGGCATGAAGATCACGACGCCGCGGGCGTTCCCGGCGCCGGCCAATTTCCCCAAATTCGTCGACCACAGCGTCGGCCAGGAAGAGATCTCGATCCAGGCGATGAGCCTCGTCGGCGTCCCGTATCGCTGGGGCGGCAACACGCCGGCGAGCGGCTTCGACTGCAGCGGGCTCGTGCGCTACGTGATCGGCCGCGCGGCCGACGTGAACCTGCCGCGCACGACCGCCGACATGAGCAGCCGCGGCGTGTCGATCGAGCCCGACGAGATCGCGCCGGGCGACCTGATCTTCTTCAATACGACCGGGCGGCCGCATTCGCACGTCGGCATCTATGTCGGCAAGCTGCGCTTCGTCAACGCACCGTCGACGGGCGGCACCGTGCGGCTCGACTACCTGACGAACCCGTACTGGGCGAAGCGCTTCGACGGCATTCGCCGCGTCGCGCCGCCGCGCTCCGCCCCGACGCCGTTCGATGCGCCGACCTACGAGGCCAAGCGCGACGAGCCGCGCAATCCGCCGGCGCTCGCGGCTGCTCCGGCGGTCGTGACGGCTGCCGCCGCGCCGCGACAGCCGGCGGCGTATGCGTCTTCACGAGCAAGAGCGACGCAGGCGCCGGCTCCAGCTTCGGCCATCCCGACCGCGCCGGTCGTGACGGCCACCGCAACCGCACCGGCAGCACCGGCCGCCGATCCGTATGAACCGCCGCCACCGCGGATGCAGACGGCCCAGCAGCAAGCCACGTCGGTGAATGACGGCGCGACCGCGATGACCGCCAACGCAGCACCGACCGCCCCGGCGGAAGTCGGCACGCAGATTCCGACGACCGCACTGACGGCCGCTGAGGCCGCCGCCTTCGATGCCGAGCCGCCGCCCGCCGCCGGCACGCCGCCGCGCACCATCGAGCCCGCGCAGGTGTTGCGTGCGTCGACGCAATCCGCGCCCATCAGCCCGCGCACCAGTACGGCAGACGATCCGATCGCACGGTTCGCGAACGGCAGCTACTGAGCCGTTGCTCGAACCGCGACCGTCGACGACGTCGACAACATGCTCCGCTGGCCTCCAAAAGAAAATGCGCCGCGGCCTTTCGGCCTGCGGCGCATTTCGCGTCGATCAGGAAGTGTCGGCGATCAGAAGATCTGATGGCCGAGCCACCAGCCGCCAGCCGCGAACAGCGCGGCCGCCGGCAACGTCAGCACCCACGCCCACACGATGTTGCCGGCGACGCCCCAGCGCACGGCCGACAGCTTCTGCGTCGCGCCGACACCGACGATCGCACCGGTAATCGTGTGCGTGGTCGACACGGGAATGCCAAGGAACGATGCGACGAACAGCGTGATTGCCCCGCCGCTTTCCGCGCAGAAACCGCCGACCGGCTTGAGCTTCGTGATCTTCTGGCCCATCGTGCGCACGATGCGCCAGCCGCCGAACAGCGTGCCGAGGCCCATCGACAGGTAGCACGCGCCGATCACCCACGCCGGCGGCGCATCGGCGGTGGCCGACGCGTAACCGCTCGCGATCAGCAGCATCCAGATGATACCGATCGTCTTCTGTGCGTCGTTGCCGCCGTGGCCCAGGCTGTACAGCCCCGCCGACAGCAGCTGCAGCCGGCGGAAGCGCCGGTCGACCTTGCTGGGCGCGGTACGGAAATACAGCCACGACACGCCGAGCATGAACAGTGAACCGAGGATGAAACCGAGCAGCGGCGAAATGAAGATGAACGCGATCGTCTTCAGCAGCCCGTCGATGTTCAGCGAGCTCCAGCCCGACTTCGCGAGCGCCGCGCCGACGAGGCCGCCGATCAGCGCGTGCGACGAGCTCGACGGAATCCCGTAGTACCACGTGATCACGTTCCAGCCGATCGCGCCGACCAGCGCACCGAACACGACGTAGTGATCGACGATCTCGGGATCGATCGTGCCTTTACCGACGGTCTGCGCGACTTTCAGGTGGAAGATGAAATACGCGATCACGTTGAACGCGGCCGCGAACACCACGGCCTGCTGGGGCTTCAGCACCCCGGTCGACACGACGGTGGCGATCGAGTTCGCCGCGTCGTGAAAGCCGTTCATGAAGTCGAATACGAGCGCGACGAGCACGAGCGTCGCGACCATCCATAGGGCGAGTTGTATCGAATGCATGTGGTCCGCTCAGGCGTTTTCCAGCACGATGCCTTCGATGATGTTCGCGACGTCCTCGCACTTGTCGGTGATCTCTTCCAGCAGCTCGTAGATCGCCTTCAGCTTGATGAGCGTCTTCACGTCGTCTTCCTCGCGGAACAGCTTCGACATCGCCGCGCGCAGCACGCGGTCGGCTTCCGACTCCCAGCGATCGATTTCCTCGCACTGCTTGAGGATCTGCGCCGACTGCTTCATGTCGGACAGCAGGCCGACGGCCTGCTGCACGTGTTGCGCCGACTGCGTGACGATATGCGCGAGCTGGCTCGCCTCGGACGTGACGGACTGCACGTCGTACAGCGACACGGCCGTCGCGACGTCCTCCATCAGGTCGAGGATGTCGTCCATCGTCGTGATCAGCTTGTGGATCTCGTCACGATCGAGCGGCGTGATGAAGGTCTTGTGCAGCAGATCGATCGCCTCGTGCGTGAGCTTGTCGGCGGCCTTCTCGGCGATTTGCACGTTTTGCTTGTGAATCTCGGCGTCGACGAGATTGTCGATCAGCAGTTCGAGCTCGCGGCCACCGGAAACGATGTGCTTCGCGTGCGAGTTGAAGAGTTCAAAGAACTTGCCCTCGGTGGGCATGAATCGACCGAACATGGGATTCCTGAGAGATTGTCAAACTACTGTCACGAAAACGGGCGACATTGTACCGGTTCCGGTCGCGACGCGACGTGCGCATATGCGCACGCCGGGATTGGATACAACATTTGGCGAAATAGGTGTTTACAACCGGCTTTACTCGCCGTAGAAGGTCTGCGCCCCGGCAAAATTGTCGAACTTCGTGTATTGCCCCAGGAACGTGAGCCGAACGGGCCCGATCGGGCCGTTACGCTGCTTGCCGATGATGATTTCGGCCGTCCCCTTGTCAGGGCTGTCGGGATTGTAGACCTCATCTCGATAAATGAACAGGATCACGTCCGCATCCTGTTCGATTGCGCCCGATTCGCGCAAATCCGACATCACCGGCCGCTTGTTCGGGCGCTGTTCGAGGCCGCGGTTCAGCTGCGACAGCGCGATCACCGGCACGTCGAGCTCCTTCGCGAGGCTCTTCAGCGATCGCGAGATTTCCGAAATTTCGGTCGCGCGGTTCTCGCCCTGCGACGAACCCGACATCAGCTGCAGGTAGTCGACGATGATCAGGCCGAGCTTGCCGCATTGTCGCGCGAGGCGCCGCGCGCGCGAGCGCAATTCCATCGGATTCAGGCCGCCCGTCTCGTCGATGAAGAGCTGCGCCTCGCTCATCTTCTGCACCGCGTGCGTCAGCTTCGGCCAATCCTCGTCCGTCAGGCGGCCGGTACGCATCCGGTGCTGGTCGAGCCGGCCGATCGAGCCGAGCATACGCATCACGAGCTGGGTGCCCGGCATTTCCATCGAGAAC
This sequence comes from Burkholderia anthinoferrum, assembly GCF_002925705.1. Classification (NCBI taxonomy): domain Bacteria; kingdom Pseudomonadati; phylum Pseudomonadota; class Betaproteobacteria; order Burkholderiales; family Burkholderiaceae; genus Burkholderia; species Burkholderia anthinoferrum. Next base: position 56,300 of record NZ_LFZP01000030.1, on the reverse strand, counting down.
ACCGCGACCGGCAACCCGTACTCGACCGCGACGTATTCGCCGATGTTCATGGAGAAGGCCGTATTGTGGGTCACGACGTAATCGTCGGTCACGTACAGCCGCGACGGATGCGAGACCGAAATGCATTGCGTGGCCGTCCGGCGCGTCGGCTCGATGCCGGCGATGACCGGCATCTTGCGGCGCACACGCCCGCCCGTCAGCCGGTCGCGCTTGCCCTGGAACAGGAACAGGCTCTGCGGATCCGGATGACTGATCGTGCAAACGTAAGCCGTCGCACCGGTCTTGCGTTCGCCGTCGACCGTGAAGCTCGTCGCCTTTTCGGCAATCTGGCACCATGCACCGAGCGAACGCGCCAGCTCGCGCACGTCGCTCGCCAACTGCGCACTGGCGGTCGAATAACGCACCGTCCCCCACGATTCGACCCAGCCGTCCGTGTCGAGCAGTCCGCGCAACAAATCCAGCCGCGCGTCCTTGTCCGCATCGAGGTAGAGGCGCGGGATGAACTTGTCGTAGCTCGTCCTCCCCCACACACCGAGCTGCTCGAGAGCAGCCTTGAGCGGGTTGGCGGACGGCCGGGCTTCCGCGGCCGTCGACGGCCGGCGCTTGATGCGCCAGTCGTGCTGGCCCGCGTATTCGAGCTCGAGCGACGCGTCGACACGCGCGCGCATCCGGTTCAACGTTTCCTCGGCCTTCACGCTGAAACGCACGGCAGTCCCGCCGAGCGCACCGTCGCCCAGCAGCGCGCCGAGCACCCACGGATCGATCGGCAGCGCCTCGCGATGACCGAACTCGCCGCTCGGCATGTCGATCCACAGCCGGTTCCGGTAGCGTTCGCGCGTCAGCAACGTGCGAATCTCCGCTGTCGACAGTACGCGCGGCTTTTCCCACTCACGGAAATGGACGCACCACAGGTGCTCGTCGCAGCATTCGGCCGAACGCCCATCCGAAAAGCGGACCCGATACACCTGGCGTTCGCCCTGCGGGTAGATCCCGGTCACGATCGACGCTGCGCCGTCGACCGAAGCAAGTGCATCACCGACTGCCAGCTCACCCATCGGCTTCCAGCCCGTCAGCGTCCTGACGCGCGCATCGAGCGGCTGGGCCTTACCCATCGACGGTCTTCCGGCCACGATGATCAGCTCGCCGCCGTGCATCCCGGACGTCATCCGGTCGAGGTCGACGAAGCCGGTCGGCGTGCCTGTGACGTCGCTCGGGTTCGCGGTGTGGTACAGCGTGTCGATGCGCTCGACCACCTGGGTAAGCAGCGGGCCGATCTCGAGGAAACCCTGGTTGCCGCGCGCGCCCTCCTCGGCGATCGAGAAGACCTTCGATTCGGCTTCGTCGAGCAGTTGGCGGACTTCCTTGCCCTGCGGATTGAAGGCGTCGGCCGAGATCTCGTCGGCGACCGACACCAGCCGGCGCAGCACCGCGCGATCACGCACGATTTCCGCGTAGCGGCGGATGTTCGCCGCGCTCGGCGTGTTCTGCGCGAGGGCGTTCAGGTACGCGAGCCCGCCGACGTCGTCGGCCTTGCCGGACGTGGTCAGCGCTTCGTACACGGTCACGACGTCGGCCGGGCGCGTCGACGCGATCAGGCGGCCGATGTGCTCGTAGATGATACGGTGGTCGTAGCGGTAGAAGTCGCCCTGCGACAGGAAATCGGCAATCCGGTCCCATGCCGCGTTGTCGAGCAACAGGCCGCCGAGCACCGACTGCTCGGCTTCGACCGAATGCGGCGGGACTTTCAGCGATTCGATTTGGGGATCTTGCGGCGCGTTCATGGGTTGGGATTATCGCGAATAGATGGCGGCAGCGCTACCACCGCTTGCCGGCGATCGGGCAATAAAAAAGGCAGGCCCCGGTTGCCCGGGCGCCTGCCCTTGTCCGGACGACGGAAGCCGCCCGGCAAGCTTGCATACGCTTACGCGTGGTCGCCGATCACGTTGATCGTGACGTCGACGACGACGTCCGTGTGCAGCGCGACCTGGACGTTGTGCTCGCCGATCATCTTCAGCGGGCCTTCCGGCATGCGCACTTGCAGCTTCTCGACTTCGTAGCCTGCCTTCTTCAGCAGTTCCGCGACGTCGCCGTTCGTGACCGAGCCGAACAGACGGCCGTCGACGCCCGACTTCTGCGTGATTTCGAACGACTGGCCGTTCAGCTTCTCGCCGACTGCCTGCGATGCTGCCAGCTTTTCAGCAGCGATCTTTTCGAGTTCAGCGCGGCGCACTTCGAATTCGGCGATCGCTTCCTTCGTTGCACGGCGAGCCTTGCGGTTCGGGATCAGGAAGTTGCGAGCGTAACCGTCCTTGACCTTGACGATATCGCCGAGGTTGCCCAGATTGGCGACTTTTTCCAACAGAATGATTTGCATTCGAATTCTCCTTATTGCGTCGCCTGATTACGCCTTGTGCTGATCGGTGTACGGCAGCAGCGCGAGGAAACGCGCACGCTTGATGGCCGTATCCAGCTGACGCTGATAGTGCGCCTTCGTACCCGTCAGACGAGCCGGCGTGATCTTGCCGTTTTCGCCGATGAAGTCCTTCAGCGTTTCCGTGTCCTTGTAGTCGATCTGCTCGACGCCTGCAGCCGTGAAACGGCAGAACTTCTTGCGCTTGAAGAGCGGGTTTTGTTGCTGACGACGCTTGTCGAATTTCTTACCAGTCGGGCGGGCCATGATTTCAGTCCTTTCCTGTGTCCTGCAATGCAGTGATGTGAAACACCAAGGTTCTCGCGTTGCGGCTTTTCTTGGCCAGGAAGCCCGTGAACAGCGTTTCGACGCCCATTTCACGACTTTCCAGCTTGCCGCTCGCCTCACCGGCCGCCACCGCCTCGATCGTCATTTCGACCTGACGGGGAATGCCTGCTTCGACGACTTCCGTGCGGTGATGCAATGTGGCGCTTGCGATCGGAACACCGGCCGGCGTATATCGCACCGGTGCGCGTTCGACGACGCTCGCCGTCAATTGCAACCTGTTCACGTGAGTGGCGCGCTCCTTGATGGCTTAATAAGTGACGAACTTAAGCCTGCGCTTCGGCCGGCTGAGCAGCAGCCGCCTTCTTGGCTTCTTCGCGCTGAACTTCCTTCATCATCGGCGACGGGCCGGTTTCGGCCTTCTTCATCTTGACGATGAGGTGACGCAGCACGGCGTCGTTGAACTTGAACGCGTGTTCGAGTTCGTCGAGCGTCGTCTGGTCGCACTCGATGTTCATGCAGACGTAGTGAGCCTTCGCGAGTTTCTCGATCATGTAGGCCAGCTGGCGACGGCCCCAGTCTTCGACACGGTGGATCTGGCCGCCGTGCGACGTGATCGTGGACTTGTAGCGCTCGATCATCGCGGGCACTTGCTCGCTTTGATCCGGGTGCACGATGAATACGATTTCGTAATGACGCATTACACACTCCTTGTGGATTAAAGCCACCCGGGCGTCTGAACCGGTGTGGCAAGTGAGAAGCCGAAGATTCTACCCCGGTTACGGGGCGCATGCAAGGCCAATCGACGATCGGCAGACGGATTCGGCCGTGTTTTCAAAGACTTGAACAGGCATGCGGGCGGCCGCGGCCGACATCCGGCCCTTCCACGGCCGGGGCCGGAACACGCGTGCGCCGCCCCTCGGCCGCGCCGTCATTCGCTGCGCGCGCTGGCAAGCCGCGCGCCGAGGGCCGTCCGGAACGCCGCGAGCGCCGACGGCTCGGCGTCGGTCACGGCCCACCACGTCATCCCGGCCGCGTTCCAGCGGTCGAGCGCATAGCCCTGCGACACGGTCGTGTACGGAGCAGCCGGCCGCTCCCCGGCCGGCTGCACGTAGACGTCGACCACGTGCTGCCGGTGGCGATAGACGAGCACCGCGACACGGCGACGCCCGACGTAGTCGAGCCGGCCGCCGACCAGCGCGAAGCCGTTCTTGGCGAGATCCTCGACCGGCGGCGCATAGTCGAGCCGGCCGTTGAACCACGGCTTGACCGTGTGCTGGTCGGTCGAGATCACGTCGATGGCGCGCGCCGACAGGTCGGCCCGTACATGGCTCGCGACGAGTTCGTCGACCGTTCGCTCGGTGTCGGCGTGGCGGGCCGACCACGCCATTCCGCCCGCCGCCGCGAGCGCCATCAACAGCGCGACGCCCCAGCCGAGGCCCGGCAACGCGGCCACGCGCGGCCCCGCGCCGGTCGATACCGGGCGTGCCGACCCGCCCCGCCCGGTCAGCCAGGAGAACCAGTCGCGTGCGCGCGGCCGCCGTGGCGGCGGTGACTGCCGTTCAGGCCGGGGCGCGGCCCGCGACGGTTCACGGGCAGGCGCATCGGCCGCGGCCGGCAGGCTCGCAAGAATGCTCGCCCGCAGCGCGTCCGGCGCGCGGTGATAATCGGCCTGCCGCACGGCCTGCACCAGCGTGACGATCCGCGCGCGTTCGCGGCGGCACGCGTCGCACCCGTCGACATGCTGCTGGACCCGCAACGCATCGGGCGCCGACAGCTCGCGGTCGACGTCCGCGTCCAGCAACGCTCGCGCTTCGTTACAGTCCATCGATAGCCTCCGATGCGGTTCCGCCCGCCGGCGTCCGGCCCGGCCGGCCTTCGGTCGTCGGCGCCGGCGCGGCGCCCAGCAGCGCGGCGAGCTTGCGCCGGCCGCGCGCGAGCCGCGACATCACCGTGCCGACCGGCACGTCGGCGATCGCCGCGATCTCGCGGTAGCTGAGGTCCTCCATCTCGCGCAGCACGAGCACCTCGCGGTATTCGGTCGGCAGCTTCGCGAGCGCCGCATTCACGAGCCGCACGTTCTCGCCGCGCAGCAGCTGCGCGAGCGGGTCCTCCGTCGCCGGCTGCCAGTCGTCGGGCACGTCCGCGTCGTCGAGCGTGTCGGGCAGCGCCACCTCGTGCGCATGCGTGCGCCGCCGCCACTCGGTGTACCAGGTGTGGCGCACGATCGTCAGCAGCCACGGCCGCGCGTTGTCGCCGCGACACGAATCGACGAAGCGCAGCGCGCGCATGCACGCGTCCTGCACGACGTCGTCCGCATCGCCGGCGCTGCCGCTCAGCCAGCGCGCGAGGTTGTACGCGGCGTCGAGATGCGGCAGCACGAGCATGCGAAACCGCTCGCCGCGCGCGGCTGCATCGTCCGCCGCCCGTTCATCGACCGCCTGTCCGGCTTGCCCCACATGGCCTCCCTGGTCCCGGCGGCCGACGCCGCGCCCGTTCCGCGCCCGGCGCCCGGACAGACCGGCAACGTGCGCGCTCGATGACCTTACCGCTGCTGCGTCGAGTTTATTCCCGCGCCGCACGCATGCAGCGTAAAAAATCGCAGGCGGCCGGGCGCGCCGGCCGTTACGGCGTGGTGCGCCAGTAGCCGGGGCGCGCATACGCTTCGCGCAGGTAATCGATGAAGTAACGCACGCGCGCCGGCACGTAGCGCTGCTGCGGGTAGACGGCGAGGATGTCGTAGTCGGGCAGCGCGTATTCGTCGAGCACGGTCTCGAGTTCGCCCGTTTCGAGCTGCGCGGCGATCTCCCACGTCGAACGCCAGCCGAGCCCGAGCCCCTCGGCCACCCAGCGGTGCAGCAGCTCGCCGTCGTTGCAGTCGAGATTGCCGGTCACGCGCATCGTCGCGATCTTGCCGTGACGCTGGAAATACCAGCCGCGGTTCTGCCCGCCCTGCAGGTTGAACGCGAGACAGTTGTGCTTGAGCAGGTCGTCGAGCGATTTCGGCCGGCCGTGCCGGCGGAAATAGTCGGGCGTGCCGCACACCACGCGCCGGTTCGACGCGAGCTTCACAGCGACGAAGTTCGGATCGACCGCGCCGCCGATCCGGATCGACAGGTCGTAGCCTTCGCGCACGAGATCGACGACGCGGTCGGTCAGGTTGAACGACAGCTGCATCTCCGGCTTGTCGGCCAGGAAGCCGGGCGCGTGCGGCGCGACGTGCTTGCGGCCGAACGCGGCCGGCGCCGACACGATCAGGTGCCCGCTGACCGCGCGCCGGCCGGCAGCCAGCTCGTTCTCGGCCTGATCCCATTCGGACAGCAGCCCGCGGCAGCGCTCGAGGAACGCGGCGCCCTCCTCGCTGACCACCAGCCGCCGCGTCGAGCGGTACATCAGCTTCACGCCGAGGCGCTTCTCCAGCGCGTCGATGCGCCGCCCCAGCACCACCGGCGACACGCCCTCCTCCAGCGCCGCCGCCGCGAGGCTGCCGGCATCGGCCACGCGCACGAACGTCTCGATCTGCTTGAAGCGGTCCATCTCCCGTCTCCGTCTTGGCTCCGACACCGGCGGGAAGCCCCGTCCGGCCGTCATTCCATACTTTTAGTTTCGAAATAAGCGACTTCGGCTGATCTTATCAAACCTTTCCTGCATCCCTAAAGTGTCCCCAACAGACCGATTCGCACGATCCGCCATATTCAAGGAGACATTCATGGCCAAGATGAGAGCCGTCGACGCAGCCGTACTCGTGCTCGAGAAGGAAGGCATCCAGACCGCGTTCGGCGTGCCGGGCGCGGCGATCAACCCGTTCTACTCGGCCATGCGCAAGTCGGGCGGCATCAGCCACGTGCTCGCGCGCCACGTCGAGGGCGCATCGCACATGGCCGAAGGCTTCACGCGGGCGGCGCCGGGCAACATCGGCGTGTGCATCGGCACGTCGGGCCCCGCCGGCACCGACATGATCACCGGCCTCTACTCCGCATCGGCCGACTCGATTCCGATCCTCGCGATCACGGGCCAGGCGCCGCGCGCGCGCCTTTACAAGGAAGACTTCCAGGCCGTCGACATCGAATCGATCGCGAAGCCGGTCACCAAGTGGGCCGTCACCGTGCGCGAACCGGCGCTCGTGCCGCGCGTGTTCCAGCAGGCGTTCCACCTGATGCGCTCGGGCCGCCCGGGCCCGGTGCTGGTCGACCTGCCGATCGACGTGCAGCTCGCCGAAATCGAGTTCGACATCGACACGTACGAACCGCTGCCGGTCTACAAGCCCGCGGCCACCCGCGCGCAGATCGAGAAGGCGCTCGCGATGCTCAACGACGCGGACAAGCCGCTGATCGTGTCGGGCGGCGGCGTGCTCAACGCGGCGGCCGAAGACCTGCTCGTGCAGTTCGCCGAAACGGTCGGCGTGCCGGTGATCCCGACGCTGATGTCGTGGGGCGCGATTCCCGACGATCACCCGCTGATGGCCGGCATGGTCGGCCTGCAGACGTCGCACCGCTACGGCAACGCGACGATGCTCGCGTCCGACTTCGTGCTCGGCATCGGCAACCGCTGGGCGAACCGCCACACGGGCAGCGTCGAGGTCTACACGAAGGGCCGCAAGTTCGTGCACGTCGACATCGAGCCGACGCAGATCGGCCGCGTGTTCGGCCCGGATCTCGGCATCGTGTCCGACGCGAAGGCGGCACTCGAGCTGTTCGTCGCGGTCGCGCGGGAATGGAAGGCCGCCGGCAAGCTGAAGGACCGCGGCGAGTGGGTATCCGAGTGCCAGGCGCGCAAGCGCACGCTGCAGCGCAAGACGCACTTCGACAACGTGCCGGTCAAGCCGCAGCGCGTGTACGAAGAGATGAACAAGGTGTTCGGCCGCGATACCTGCTACGTCAGCACGATCGGCCTGTCGCAGATCGCCGCCGCGCAGTTCCTGCACGTGTTCAAGGCACGCAACTGGATCAACTGCGGCCAGGCCGGCCCGCTCGGCTGGACGATCCCCGCCGCACTCGGCGTGCGTGCGGCCGACCCGAGCCGCCCGATCGTCGCGCTGTCCGGCGACTACGACTTCCAGTTCATGATCGAGGAGCTCGCGGCCGGCGCGCAATTCAAGTTGCCGTACGTGCACGTCGTCGTGAACAACTCGTACCTCGGGCTGATCCGCCAGGCGCAGCGCGCGTTCGACATGGACTACTGCGTGCAGCTCGCGTTCGACAACGTGAACGCGCCCGAACTGAACGGCTATGGCGTCGACCACGTGGCCGTCGCGGAAGGCCTCGGCTGCAAGGCGCTGCGCGTGTTCAAGCCGGAAGAGATCGAGCCGGCGCTGCGTCAGGCGCAAACGCTCGCGGAAGAGTTCAGCGTGCCGGTGGTCGTCGAGGTGATCCTCGAGCGCGTGACGAACATCTCGATGGGCACCGAGATCGACGCGATCAACGAATTCGAGGAGCTCGCCGAAAAGGCCGAGCACGCACCGACCGCGATCTCGATGCTCGACTGAAGCGCACGACATTTTTGACCGACCGAAGAGGCTTAGCTCATGCCGAAGTTTGCTGCAAACCTGACCATGCTGTTCAACGAAGTGCCGTTCCTCGACCGCTTCAAGGCGGCCGCGGACGCGGGCTTCGACGCCGTCGAGTTCCTGTTTCCGTATCCGTACGCGAAAGAAGAACTCGCCGAGCGGCTCGAGACGCACGGCCTGCGCCTCGTGCTGCACAACCTGCCCGCCGGCAACTGGGACCAGGGCGAGCGCGGCATCGCGTGCCTGCCCGATCGCGTCGGCGAATTCCAGGAAGGGGTCGGCCGGGCGATCGACTACGCGAAGGCGCTGAAGGTGCCGCAGCTGAACTGCCTGGTCGGCATCCCGTCGGCGAGCACGGCGCGCGACAAGACGTTCGTGACGATCGTCGACAACCTGCGCTTCGCCGCCGATGCGCTGAAGCGCGAAGGCATCCGCCTGCTCGTCGAGCCGTGCAACCGCTTCGACATCCCGGGCTTCGCGCTGAACCGCTCGTCGGAAGGCCTCGACGTGATCCGCGCGGTCGGCTCGGACAACCTGTTCCTGCAGTACGACATCTATCACATGCAACGCATGGAAGGCGAACTGGCCGCGACGATCGAACGCAACCTCGCGTCGATCGGCCACGTCCAGCTCGCGGACAACCCGGGCCGCAACGAGCCGGGCACCGGCGAGATCAACTACGCGTTCCTGTTCGCGCTGCTCGACCGGCTCGGCTATGCCGGCTACGTCGGCTGCGAATACAAGCCCCGCACCACCACGACGGAAGGCCTCGGCTGGCTGCAAAGCGTGGCCGGTTGCGCACCGGTCTCGGCGCGTCGCGCCGCCTGAGTCGCACCCTTTCCGTTTTCAGCCCCACAGGAGACTTTCACATGGCAACCATCGGTTTCATCGGCCTCGGCATCATGGGCGCGCACATGGCGCGCAACCTGCTCAAGGGCGATCATCAACTCGTCGTGAACGGCGCGTTTCCGATCCCGGACGATCTGCGCGGCAGCGCCAAGGTCGTCGCGAACTCGACCGAAGTCGCACGGCACGCGGACATCATCATCTCGATGGTGCCGGACACGCCGGACGTGCGTAACGTGCTGTTCGCCGACGACGGCGTCGCGAAGGGCCTGAGCGCCGGCAAGCTCGTGATCGACATGAGCTCGATCTCGCCGCTCGACACGCAGGCATTCGCGAAACAGATCAACGCGCTCGGCTGCGACTACCTCGACGCGCCGGTGTCCGGCGGCGAAGTCGGTGCGCGCGAAGCGACGCTGACGATCATGGTCGGCGGCCCCGAGAAGGCGTTCGAGCGCGCGAAGCCGCTGTTCGAGAAGATGGGCAAGAACATCACGCTCGTCGGCGACAACGGCGCGGGCCAGACCTGCAAGGTCGCGAACCAGATCATCGTCGCGCTGAACATCGAAGCGGTCGGCGAAGCGCTGCTGTTCGCCGCGCGTTCGGGCGCCGATCCGGAACGCGTGCGCCAGGCGCTGATGGGCGGCTTCGCCGCGTCGCGCATCCTCGAAGTGCACGGCGCGCGCATGACCAAGCGCACGTTCGACCCGGGCTTTCGCATCGAGCTGCACCAGAAGGACCTGAACCTCGCGCTCGACGGCGCGCGCAAGCTCGGCCTCGCGCTGCCGCACACCGCGAGCGCGCAGCAGTTGTTCAGCGTGTGCGCGTCGCACGGCGGCAAGGCATGGGATCACTCGGCACTCGTGCGCGCGCTCGAGATCATGTCGAACTTCGAGATCGGCCAGACGCCGGCCGCGTAACGCGGCCGCAGCAACGCGCGTTTGTGCTGCGATGGCGGACGCGCGCGACGAATGATTGCGATCCGGCCGCGGCCGGTCGCATCGATGCGCGGTGCACACGCGCATCACGGTGGGGCGCCCCGCCCTGCATCGCCAACGGCATGCGGGACGGGGCGAAAAACGCCGCTCTGGGCTGAGAGCGGCGTGGTGGGGTCCGCAGCGGCACCCGGCGGCGCCGGGGAAGCCTTGGTCGGTCAGACGTCGTCGTCGGGTGTCCGCCTGTCGGATTTCGCGTATTACATTTCTTTACGTTCGAGCGTGCGATTTTTCATGCAATCGTCGCGTCGAACGCCTACACTTTCGCCACGCCTTTCGAGAAAACCGCCGCGCCTGCGTTTCCCTCCGGAGACCGCACCCAGCGCGGTGTTTTTTTCGCCACTTCACGGCGCGTTTTCTTTTCAACCACCTAAGGAGTGCAACGATGGGTCTTCTTTCGTTTATTAAAGAGGCGGGTGAAAAACTGCTGGGTCACGCCGATGCACAGGCAGCGGAAGATCCGAATGCCGCGAACCAGACCGCGGCCGATGCGATCAAGAACTACATCAACTCGCAAGGTCTCGACACGTCGAACCTGACCGTCGCGTTCGACGGCGCGTCGCGCACCGTCACGCTGTCGGGCAGCGTCGCCGATCTCGACACGAAGGCGAAGGTCAAGGTCGCGGCCGGCAACGTGCAGGGTGTCGCGGGCGTCAACGACGACGGCCTGCAGCCGGACGATCCGGAAGTGCGGTACCACGACGTGAAGCCGGGCGACACGCTGTCGGCGATCGCCAAGGAAGTGTACGGCGACGCGAACAAGTACCCGGCGATCTTCGAGGCGAACAAGCCGATGCTGTCGAGCCCGGACCGGATCTACCCGGGCCAGAAGCTCGTGATTCCGCCGCAGTCCTGAGCATTCGCGCAGCGCTGATGCAAAAAAGGCAGGCCGCTCGGCCTGCCTTTCTTCATGGGCGACGCGCACCGCGCGATCGGCGCGTGTCGATCATCCCGTCATCGAATCACAGCGTATCGAACGCGCGCTGCAATGCGTCGCGATCGTGAATGCCGTTCGCGAGCGCGAGCATCAGCAGCACGCGCGCCTTGAACGGGTGCAGCGAGCCCGCGCTCACGAAACCGAGTGCATCGTCGCTCGCGGCGCCGTTGCGCATCACGTGCCCCGACCCGACGCGCGACGCACGGACCACCGCCACGCCCGCATTGACCGCATCGGCGAGCGCCGCCTGCAGCGTCGCATGAATCGACCCGTTGCCGGTGCCCGCGACGACGAGGCCGCGCACGCCGGCCCCGACGAGCGCATCGACGGCCGTGCGCGTCACGCCCGCATAGCTCGCGACGACCTCGACCGGCGGCCAGCTTGCCGCGATCGCCAGTTGCGTGTCGCGCGTGCGCGTGATGCGGCGCGCGAATTCGACGCGGCCGTCCTGTACCCAGCCGAGCGCCCCGAGCTCCGGCGACTGGAACGCGTCGACCGCATAGGTGCTCGTCTTCACGACGTCGCGCGCGCCGTGGATCCGGTTGTTGAACGCGACCAGCACGCCCTGCCCGCGCGCGGCCGGATGGGCGGCCACCGTCACCGCGTTCAGCAGGTTCAGCGGGCCGTCGGACGACAGCGCGGTCGCCGGCCGCATCGCGGCCGTCAGCACGACCGGCTTGTCGCCCCGGACGACCAGATGCAGCGCGTACGCCGTTTCCTCGAGCGTATCGGTGCCGTGGGTGATCACGATGCCGTCGATCGCGGGATCGGCCATCAGCGCGTCGATCCGCGCGGCGAGCGTGTTCCACAGCGGCAGCGCGAGATCCTTGCTGTCGATGCTGGCGATCTGCTCCGCGTCAATGCGCGCGACCGACGCGAGCGCCGGCACGGCGTCGACCAGGAAACTGACGCCGAGCGCGCCGGCCTGGTAGCCGGCCGTGCTGGCCGCGTCGGGCGCGGCGCCGGCGATCGTGCCGCCGGTGGCAAGTACGGCGATGCGCGGCAATGTCGCCGCGGACGAAGGGGATGCGGTGTTCGATGTATTCATGGCCGCGATTGTAATGGCTCCCGGCCGCGAGCCGGCAGGTTCCGGCGCGACGGGCCGGCGCCGGCCGCCGCGCGTCATGGTTTGTCCCGATCTCCTGGCCGCGTGCGCCGTCAACGGCCATGGCGTCCGCAACGTTATAGAAAGTGCCGTTTTGGTGTTTTCACCTTGATTTGCCATAATCGGAACGCGTGGTGCGATGTGGCCCTGTCCACGTCGCGTCGAGCTTCATGACGGCGTCGATCACGCGCAATTCACCCCATGGGAGTGTCGAAATGAAAATCCAATCGCTCGTAGCCGCACTGCTTCTCGGCGGCATGCTGGCTTCCCCCGCCTTCGCGGCGAACAGCCAGCAGGACAAGATGAAGGCCTGTAACACGCAGGCAGCCGGCAAGACGGGCGACGAACGCAAGGCGTTCATGAAGGACTGCCTGTCGGCGAAGCCCGCGAAGGCGATGACGCAGCAGGAAAAGATGAAGGCGTGCAACACGCAGGCCACCGGCAAGAAGGGGGACGATCGCAAGGCGTTCATGAAGAGCTGCCTGAGCAATCAGCCGGCCGCCTGAGTTCCGGCGCTCCCGTCTCGAATGCCGCGCACCGCTTCGGCGGGCGCGGCATTTTCATTTTCGTTGCACGCGCATCGACGCGCGCACGCCGCCTGTCCCTCCCCGTTTTCCGGCCCGCCGTCCCGACGCCGCCACAGGGGCGGTAATTCGGGTGCGGCAATTCGCCGCGTTTTCTTCTATGATGGCTGCAACGCGGCCCACCCAAGACCAAGAAGCGCCATCGGGCCGCCCTCGAGACGAACGCGCACGCGCGTCAAACGGAGGCCTGGATGGCATGGAGACAACACCGCTGGTTTCGCCGCTGGCTGATCGTGATCGTGTTCTGGGCCGTGCCCGTCGCGATCGTCGCCGTGCGCGAGATCCGCGAGGAAATGGCCTACAACAAGGCCGACCTGCAGCTCGCGCTGACCACCTGGCAGCTCACCGACGCGCAGCAGGCCGCCGGCGCCGCCGCGAAGTGCCGCGGGGATGCCGACGAGGCGCGCGCGGCCGGTTGCCCGGCCGATGTGCTGGCGGCCAACGCGCCGCGCCAGCAGGCGGCTCGCGACGAATACGTCGTGCGCCGCAATACGCTCGCCGGCTACCTGTGGCATGCGTTCGTCGGCTACTGGGTCGTCCCGGCCGCGTTCCTGTTCGCGTGCGGCGTCGTGATCGCGCTGATCCGTCGCGCGCTGCGCCGCCCGCCCATCAAGCCGCCCGTTCCCCCCGTCACGCACTGACACCGGCGCGCCGCGGGCGCCGCCCCTGCAATCGCCCGCACGTTCCCGCACGACGCCCCCGTGCGAGGCGCGCGTCGCGCGGGCGTCGCTTCGTCCGTTGGCGCGCCGCGACACCCGCGCGCGATTTGACGCTTTTTCACGTGGCAACGAAAAGTGGCCCTGATCCGCTGTGATATAACTGCCGACGTGATCCGCTCCTTGAGCGAGACTCACTCCGAACATCATCCGATGGAGAACAACGATGCAAAAACGGACTCTTGTGCTCAAAGCCGCCGCCGCGCTCATCGTCGGTAGCCTCGCGCTCACCGGTTGCACCACCACCCCGGACAAGCCGGACAATGCCGCCACCAACGCGTCGAAGCGTCAGTCGATCGACGCGAGCGTCGACGCCACGCTGTCGCGCATGTACTCCACCGTCAAGGGCTCGCGCGAGCTCGTCGCGAAATCGCGCGGCGTGCTGGTCTTCCCCGAAGTGCTCCAGGCCGGCTTCATCGTCGGGGCCCAGTCCGGCAACGGCGCGCTGCGCGTAGGCGGCAGCACCGTCGGCTACTACAACACGTCGTCGCTGTCGGTCGGCCTGCAGGCCGGCGCGCAGTCGAAGGCGGTCGTGTTCCTGTTCATGACGCAGCAGGCGCTCGACGAATTCCGCAGCTCGGACGGCTGGGCAGCCGGCGCCGGCGCATCGGTCGCGCTCGTGAAGATGGGCGCGAACGGCGCGGTCGATTCCAACACGGCCACCGCGCCGATCCAGGTCGTCGTGCTGACGAACGCCGGCCTGATGGGCGACGTGTCGATCAACGGCACCAAGGTCACGAAGCTCAAGATCTGACGTTGACGCACTGCCCGGGCGCTGCGCGCCGGGCATGCGCAAACGGCGATGTCCTCGCGGGCATCGCCGTTTTTTTATCCGCCCGCGCCGCGCGCCAGGTCGGCCAGGCTGCTCGGACCGCTCAGGTCGTCGAGTCGATCACCTTGAAGCGCGAACGCTTCTGCGCGCGGATCACCGACTGGTACACGTCCACGTACTGCTGCGCCATCCGGCGCGACGTGAAGCGCTCGTCGAAGCGCTGCCGCACGCGCGCACGCGGCAGCAGGTGCAACCGGTTCACCGCGGCCACCGCGCTGATTTCATCCTCGACGATGAACCCCGACACGCCCTCGTCCACCACTTCGGGCACCGCGCCGCGGTTGAATGCGATGACCGGCGTGCCGCACGACATCGCCTCGATCATCACCAGGCCGAACGGCTCCGGCCAGTCGATCGGAAACAGCAGCGCATGCGCGCCCGACAGGAATTCGGCCTTCTCGTGATCGGCGATCTCGCCGATGTACTCGACGTGCGGCAACGCGAAGAGCGGCTTGATCTCGCGGTCGAAGTATTCCTGGTCGGCCGCGTCGATCTTCGCGGCGATCCGGATCGGCAGCCCGCACTGGCGCGCGATGCGGATCGCGGTATCGACGCGTTTTTCCGGCGAGATACGGCCGAGGAACGCGAGATAGCGCGGCTCGACGGGCTGCGGCATGTACAGCGTATCGGGCAGCCCGTGATAGACGGTCGTCAGCCATTTCGCCTGCGGCAGCGGCTGGCGCTGCGCATTGGAGATCGAGATCACCGGCGCGGTGTTGAAGGTGTCGAACACCGGCTGCTGCTCGGGCAGGTCGAGCCGGCCGTGCAGCGTCGTCACGTAAGGCGTTTCCTGCCGGTTGAAGACCGAGAACGAGTAGTAGTCCATGTGGAAATGGAGCACGTCGAAATCCTTCGCGCGGCGCGCGACCGTCTCCATCAGCAGCATGTGCGGCGCGACCCGGTCGCGGATCGACGAATCGAGCCGCAGCGCGCGCGGCCACACGGCCTCGAGCGTCGCCCGCGTCGTCGAATCGCCGCTCGCGAACAGCGTCACATCGTGGCCGAGGTCGACGAGCGCCTCGGTGATGTAGGACACGACGCGCTCCGTGCCGCCGTACAGCTTCGGCGGCACGGATTCGGTCAGCGGGGCGATCTGGGCAATTCTCATGGTCCACGTCTCCTGTGTCCTGTCCGTTACGGTACGGCCGGCGGGATTCCGCGCTTGCGCGCGCCCGCCTGCGTCCATGCGGCGCCGGCCGGCGTGGCGCCAGCCGAATATCTCATTATTATTCGCGATCCCGATGAGCGGAACCGCTGGTCTTTCATTTTTTGGGGGTTGTTACAGACCGGATACATTCGGCCGACCGGGCACGGCCGCCTCGCAGCGGGGCCCGGCCGGGCCGATCACGCCCCAGGCGCACCGTCAGGCTGTCAACGCGACGGCCACTTCCACGCCGGCAGGTCGCGCGAGTCGGCATCGACGAGCGCGGTCGCGCCGAGCTGCTTGTCGAGCACCAGCGATTCGCAGCCGGCCTCGCGCTCGAGCGTCGCGATGAGCCGCGCCGCGTGAGACACGACCAGCACCTGCGAACGCCGGGCGGCCTGCGCGATCAGGCGGCCGAGCGCCGGCAGCAGATCGGGATGCAGGCTCGTCTCCGGTTCGTTCAGCACCATCAGCGCCGGCGGCCGCGGCGTCAGCAGCGCGGCCGCGAGCAGCAGGTAACGCAGCGTGCCATCCGACAGCTCGGCCGCCGCCAGCGGCCGCAGCAGCCCCGGCTGGCGCATCAGCACGTCGAAACGGCCGCGGCCGCCCGGGTTGTCGATCTCGACCGACGCACCGGGGAACGCGTCGTCGATCGCCGCGTCGAGCGCCGCGGCATCGCCGATTTCGCGGATCGTCTGCAGCGCGGCGGCCAGGTCGGCGCCGTCGTCCGCGAGCACCGGCGTATGCGTGCCGATGTGCGACTGGCGCGCCGGCGCGTGCGCATCGGTCCGGAAATGGTCGTAGAAGCGCCACGAGCGAATCCGTTCGCGCACCGCGATCATCTCGGGCGCGCCGGTCGGATCGGCGAATTCGGTCATCATGCTGTCGAAGCTCGCGACCGGCTGCGGGATCGTCAGCCAGTCGCCCGACGCGGTACGCGCGCGGATCTGCGCGCCCTGCCGGTCGACCAGCAGAGTGGACGGGCGCAGCACCGCGCCGCCCCAGATGCACTCGCGCTTGACCACCGGGTCGAGCGCGAACTGCGAGCGGCTCGGCAATGGCAGGCCGAGATCGATCGCATAGCCGAAATCGTCGCACGCGAAACCGAGCTTCAGGCTCACCGGGCCCTTGCGCACCGTGCCCGTCACCGGCACCTCGCCGGCCAGCATCGCGCGCGAGAAGCGCTCGGGGCCGGCCCACAACGTCGACGGCAAGCCGCCCTCGCGCGCGAGCGACGGGATCACGCGACCCTGTGCGGTGTCGGCGAGCAGCCGCAGCGCGCGGTACACGCTCGACTTGCCGCTGCCGTTCCGGCCCGTGACGACGTTGAGCGCCGCGAGCGGCACGATCAGCTCGCGCAGCGAGCGGTAATTGGCGATGGCAAGCGTCTTCAGCGCGGTCATGGGAACGGGAAATGGCAAGCAGGGGCCGGGCCGCGCTCAGCGGCCTTCGACGGCCTGCGGGTCGGCGGCGGTGTTGGCCGCCGTGCTGGCGGCAGGCGAGCGCACGTGCGGCCGTTCGCGATTCGGCGCATCGGGCGCCGCGTCGTGCGGATACAGCTCCATCCGGCTGCGCGGCAGGCATTGCGGATAGCGGTCCTGCAGATAGGCGATCAACCCTTCGCGCACGCGGCAGCGCAGATCCCAGCACGACGACGAATCGGCCGCGCTGACGAGCGCGCGCAACTGCATCGTGCGCTCCGTCGCGTCGGTCACCTGCAGCACCTGCACGCGGCCGTCCCACTCGGGCGCGGCGTGGACGAGCCGCGCGAGTTCCTCGCGCAGCGGCGCGAGCGGCGTGCGGTAATCGACCGACAGGTAGACGGTGCCGATGATCTCCGCGCTGCTGCGCGTCCAGTTCGTGAACGGGTTCTCGATGATCCACTGCAGCGGCACGACGAGGCGCCGCTGGTCCCACAGCCGCACCGACACGAACGAGCCGGTGATTTCCTCGATACGCCCCCACTCGCCCTGGATCACGACCACGTCGTCGAGCCGGATCGGCTGCGTGAGCGCGATCTGCAACCCGGCAATCAGGTTGCCGAGCACCGGCCGTGCGGCGATACCGGCGACCAGCCCCGCGACGCCGGCCGACGCCAGCAGGCTCGCGCCGATCTGGCGCACGTTCGGGAACGTCATCAGCGCGGCGCCGGTGCCGATGATCACGATCAGTACCATCACGGTCCGCACGAGCACCTTGGCCTGCGTATGGACGCGCCGTGCCTGAAGATTGTCGGCCGTATCGATCGGATGGGCCTGGATGATCGCGTCGCCGACGCCGGCCGCGAGCCGCACCAGCAGCCACGTGAGCGACACGATCGAGCCGACCGCGGCCGCGGTGCGCATGCCGCGCACGAACGACATGCCGTCGTCGGCCTGGACCCACAGGAATTCGAGCGCCAGCAGCGCCAGCACGACGAGCGACGGCTTGTCGATGTAGCGCAGGATCGCGCTCATCAGCGGATACGGCTGCGCGATGCGCTTGACGATGCGTGCGCCGAGGCGGTGCACGACCGTGACGACCAGTATGACGATGACCGACACGCCCAGCGTGCCGAGCCACGAATGCAGCGGCGCATCGGCGATGCGCTGCAGTTCCTCGATTGAAATCATCGGCGCCCTCGAGTGATGAAGCCCACTGGCTTCGTCCTGGATGCGTCGGCGACGCCCGGGCCGCGCACGCGCCCGGACACGGCGTCAGATCAGCTGCCGTTCCTGCAGGGAAACGCCTTGCCGAGACCGAGCGACACCGCGGTGCTCGCGTTGTAGTCGGCCAGCTTCGGATTTTCCGCGATGTACTTGCGCACCGCGTCCGTCATCTGTTGCGCCCGGATGTCGGGCGGCAGGCAGAAATACTGGCCGACGCGCGGCCCCGTGGTGCCGCCGATCGCATCGATCGTGTTGTAGACGCCGTCGGCGGCGCCTTCGATATAGGCCGCGCACGACGCCCGCGACTTGACGTCCGTCTTCGCGCACAGCCGGTCGAGATCCGCGCCCGTGAAAGCCGCCGCCGACAACGGCACGGCAAACGCCGCGGCACAAAACATTGCGCGCAACATGGTGTTCCTTCTTATGTCAAGGCGGCCCGAGACCGCCTGCTGCGTTGGCCGGTGCGGCAACGGATGCCCTGCTCCGCCCGGAAGCCGGCTGGCCGGACAGGCGCCGCCGCACCAAAAACCGTTATTTTGCACTCTTTTGAGCATCTGCCGGCGTGCCCGCACCGATACGCGTCGTCCGCTTGCTCAGGATCTCGATCGCGTCCGGCGCGTTGTAGTGCTTCGCGAACTCGAGCGCGGTGATGCCGAGCTGGTTCTTCACCTGCGGATCCGCGCCCTGGTCGAGCAGCAGCGTGACCGTCGACGCATGATTGCCGCGCGCGGCCATCATCAGCGGCGTCGTGCCGTTCGGCGATGCGGTATCGATGTACGCGTCGTGGTCGAGCAGCACCTTGACGACCGCGTCCTGGCCGTTGGTCGCCGCGTAGTGAAGCGGCGCCCAGCCCTTCTTGCTGACTTCCGCGCCCTTGTCGATCAGCAGCTTGACGAGGCCGAGGTCGCCATTCAGCGATGCGAGCATCAGCGCGTTTTCGCCGGCCTTGTCTTCCTTCTCGAGGTCGACGTTCGGCGTCGTCGCGATCACGGCCGCGACCTTGTCGGACTTCTCGCGCGCGGCGATCACGAGGATCGGGTCGCCGTTCGGCGCGAGCGTGTTCGGATCGAGCTTGCCGCTCTTGAGCTGCTTGCCGATATCGGCGATGTCGTCGAACTTGACGGCCTTGACGATCGCGTCGAGCGACTCGGCATGCGCGCCGGCGGCGGCGAACAGGCCGCTCGCGACGAATGCGGCGGCAACGAGGGCGCGTTTGGGCAGATGGTTGGTCGGCTTCGTCATTGTTGTGGGCTCCTTCCCTGGGTTGTCGGCTGCGCGCGCGTCGTTAGCGGGCGATCTTGAACAGCCGGAAAAAGTTCTGCGTCGTCGCATCGGCGAGCGCCTCGACGGCGATCCCGCGCTCGGATGAGATAAAGCGTCCGACATGGCTGACGTACGCAGGTTCATTCGGCTTGCCGCGATACGGTACCGGTGCGAGGTACGGCGAGTCGGTCTCGATCAGCAGCCGGTCGAGCGGCACGCGCCGCGCGACGTCCTGCACGTCGGTCGCGTTCTTGAACGTGACGATGCCCGACAGCGAGATATGGAAGTTCCGCGCGAGCGCCTGCTCGGCCACCGGCCACGGCTCGGTGAAGCAGTGCATCACGCCGCCCGGCACGTCCGCGCGCTCCTCGGCCATGATCCGCAGCGTGTCTTCCGACGACGCGCGCGTGTGGATGATCAGCGGCTTCATCGTCGCGCTCGCCGCGCGGATGTGCGTGCGAAAACGCTCGCGCTGCCATTCCATGTCGGCGATCGAGCGGCCTTCGAGGCGGTAGTAGTCGAGGCCGGTTTCGCCGATCGCGACGACCTTCGGGTGCGCGGCCAGCTCGACGAGCTCCGCGAGCGTCGGCTCGCGCGCGTCCTCGTGATCGGGATGGACGCCGACCGACGCGTACACGTTGTCGTGCGCTTCGGCGATCGCGAGCACGTCCGGCAGCGTCTCGAAATCGACCGACACGCACAGCGCATGCGTGACGTCGTGCTCGCGCATGTTCTCGAGAACGGCCGGCAGGCGGTCGGCCAGGCCCTTGAAATTGATGTGGCAGTGAGAGTCGACGAACATCGTGTTTCCTGAATACGTGAGACGGGCGCTCATGCGCCCGCCGGCTGGCGGCACCGGGCGACGTGCGCGGGCCGGGCGGCCACGGCCGCGCCGCAGCGGGACCCGTTCATCGTTTCGCAACCCATCGGAAACAATGCCGGATCAAGCGAACATTTCCCGATATCCGAGAAACAATTCCTCGAATACGAGCCGCGCGTTGAGCGGATGGTTCTCGACCGTCCGCTGCCGCGTCACGGCTTTCATGAAGCGCGCGAATGCGTTCGCGTCGACCGCTTCCGCGCAGCGCGCCAAGGCGGCCGCGTGCGTCGGGAAGTAGCGCGGCGCGCCGGCCATCCGCTGCGCGAGCAGATCGTACAGCCAGCGCTGCAGCCAGCCGAGCACCAGCGGCACCGGCAGCTTCTGCAGCGTCTCGCCGCATGCGAACGGGTCGCACGCCGCGCCGGCCGCGAGTTGCCCGAGCGTGTAGTCGCGCAGCGGGCGGTTCTCGTCGCTCGCGAGCGCCAGCGCGGCGAGCGGCGCGCCGCCGGCTTCGGCGAGCAGCGCGCTGGCGTGGTCGACGCCCTGCGCCGCGAGCCACGCGGCGGCCGCCTCCGGCGCCGGCACGGTCATCGGCCACTGGCGGCAGCGGCTGATGATCGTCGGCAACAGGCGGTCGATGCGCGCCGACACGAGCAGGAACACGACGCCGGGCGGCGGCTCCTCCAGTGTTTTCAGCAGCGCGTTCGACGCGGCGACATTGAGCGCCTCGGCCGGATACAGCACGACGACGCGCGCGCCGCCGCGGTGCGAGCCGACCCCGCAGAAGTCGAGCAGCGCCCGCACCTGCTCGATCTTGATTTCCTTGCTCGGCGCCCGCGTCTTCTTGCCGCCTTCGTCCGCGTCGGCCGGCTTCGCGTCGTCGGCCGCGCCCGGCGCCTCGCCCGCCAGCGCCTCGGGCAGCACGATCCGGTAGTCCGGATGGTTGCCCTGCGAGAACCAGTTGCAGGCCGCGCAGGCGCCGCAGGGCTCGCCGTTCGGCTGCGGCGATTCGCACAGGAAGCCCTGCGCGAGATGCTGCGCGAACTGCAGCTTGCCGATCCCGGCCTGACCGTGCAGCAGCAGCGCATGCGGCCATTGCGCGCGCAGTTGCTGCAGGCGGTTCCAGTCGTCGGTTTGCCACGGATAGATCATGGGGTGCGTTCCTTGCGGGTTACAGCGCGGCGAGCACGCGTTCGAGCTGCTGGCGGATCTCGGGAATCGATCGCGTCGCGTCGACGATCGCGAAGCGGTGCGGCGCCTCCTCCGCTCGCCGCAGGTATTCGGCGCGCGTACGCGAGAAGAACGCATCGGATTCGCTTTCGAACTTGTCGGGCATGCGCGCGGCGCCGCGACGCTCGCTCGCCACCTGCGGCGCAACGTCGAACAGCACCGTGAGATCGGGCTGGAAACCGCCCTGCACCCAGCGCTCGAGCGTCTCGAGCTTGTCGCGCGGCAACCCGCGCCCGCCGCCCTGGTACGCGAACGTCGCGTCGGTGAAGCGATCGGACACGACCCAGTCGCCGCGCGCGAGCGCCGGCTCGATCACGAGCGCGAGGTGCTCGCGACGCGCGGCGAACATCAGCAGCGCTTCCGTCTCGAGATCCATCGGCTGGTTCAGCAGGATCTCGCGCAGTTTCTCGCCGAGCTGCGTGCCGCCCGGCTCGCGGGTGACGACGACCTGCCGGCCGGCCGCGGCCAGCCGGCCCTGGAGGCGTTCGCAGAACCATTGCAGGTGGGTGGTCTTCCCCGCCCCGTCGATGCCTTCGAACGTGATGAATTTACCGCTCGCCATTATTGACCTCGTATGTACTTGTCCACGGCCTTGTTGTGGTCGCCGAGCGTGTCCGAGAACACGCTCGTGCCGTCGCCCTTCGCGACGAAATAGAGCGCGCTCGTCGGGGCCGGATTGATCGCCGCCTGCAGCGCGGCGACACCCGGCAACGCGATCGGCGTGGGCGGCAGCCCGCGTCGGGTGTAGGTATTGTAGGGAGTGTCGGCCTGCAGGTCGCGCTTGCGCAGACGGCCGTCGTACGCGTCGCCGAGCCCGTAGATCACCGACGGATCGGTCTGCAGCGGCATGCCGATGCGCAGCCGGTTCGCGAACACGGCCGCGACGAACGCGCGATCGGCCGCATGGCCGGTTTCCTTCTCGACGATCGACGCGATCGTCAGCATTTCGTAAGGCGACTTGTACGGCAGCCCCGGCGTGCGCGCGGCCCAGGCCTCGTCGACGCGCGCCTGCATCAGGCGGTAGGCGCGCCGGTAGATGTTCAGGTCGCTCGTGCCCTTGTCGAACAGGTAGGTGTCGGGGAAGAACAGCCCCTCGCCGCTGCCGCGCTGCACCGCGCTCTCCGGCGCGCCGATCGCGCGCAGCAGCTCGGCGTCGCTCATGCCGGCCGTCGCGTGCGTGAGATCGGGGTTCGCGTCGAGCTCCGCGCGCATCCGCTTGAAGGTCCAGCCTTCGATGACGGTCGCGACGTACTCGTTCACGTCGCCGCGCGCGATCTTCTGCAGCACGTCGTACGGCGTGATGCCGGTCTTGAATTCGTAGTTGCCCGATTTGAGCCGGCTCGACAGCCCGAGCACGCGCGTCATCGCGACGAACGCGAACGGCTCGACCGGCACGCCGCCGCGCTGGAGCTGCAGCGCGACGCTCTTCACGCTGCTGCGCGGCTTGATCGTGACGTCGAGCGATGCCGAGCCCAGCAACAGCGGCCGGGTCGCCCAGTAATACCCGCCGCCCGCGCCGGCAGCGGCCACAACGACGGCCAGCGCCACGATCGTCGCGGCGCATTTCTTCAGTAGGGACATGGAAACGTGACTCAGGTAAGACCCATATAATACTTGCTCGCCTCCGTCAAAGTCAGGGTTGACTGTTCCCTCATTCCATGAGCACACCGTTCGCTTCACCGGCTGCCCAGGCCGCATCCGCCTCGCTCCCCGTTTTCCCCCGCCCGCCGGCCGCCGATTTCGATGCGCCGGCCGCCTGCATGCCGCTGCCGCAGTTCGGCGTGATCGACGTGGCCGGCGACGACGCCGCGACGTTCCTGCACAGCCAGCTCACCAACGACGTCGAGCATCTCGATGCCGGCAGCGCGCGGCTGTCCGGGTACTGCTCGCCGAAGGGCCGGCTGCTCGCGTCGTTCCTCGCGTGGCGCGCCGGCCACGACGTGCGCCTGCTCGTGTCGAAGGACGTGCAGCCGGCCGTGCAGAAGCGGCTGTCGATGTTCGTGCTGCGCGCGAAGGCGAAGCTGACGGACGCGAGCGACACGCTCGCGGTGGCCGGCTTCGCGGGCGACGTGCGCGACGCGCTGTCGGGCATCTTCGATGCGCTGCCCGACGGCGTGCACGTGAAGGTCGACGGCCCGGCCGGCGCGCTGATCCGCGTGCCCGATGCGGCCGGCCGCAAGCGCTATGTGTGGATCGGCCCGCGCGCCGAAGTCGACGCGCGCGTCGCCGCGCTCGCCGGCACGCTGCCCGTCGTGTCGCCCGCCGTGTGGGACTGGCTCGACGTTCGCGCGGGCGAGCCGCGCATCACGCAGCCGGCCGTCGAACAGTTCGTGCCGCAGATGGTCAACTTCGACGTGATCGGTGCCGTTAACTTCAGGAAAGGGTGCTACCCGGGCCAGGAAGTGGTGGCGCGCAGCCAGTACCGCGGCACGATCAAGCGCCGCACCGCGCTCGCGCACGTCGCCGGCGAGACCGATACCGTGCATGCCGGCGTCGAGCTGTTCCACAGCGACGATCCGGGCCAGCCGTGCGGGATGATCGTCAACGCGGCGGCCGCGCCGGCGGGCGGCGTCGACGCGCTCGTCGAGATCAAGCTCGCCGCGCTCGACAGCGGCTCGGTGCACCTCGGTTCGGCCGACGGCCCGGCGCTCGCGTTCGACGCGCTGCCGTACGCGTGGCCGACCGAAGCCTGATGCACCGACAACCCGTGCGCGCGCCGGCTCGCGAGTCGCAGCCGGCGCGCGACGTTTCCTGCGAGAGATTCGCCCGATGTGTCTGATTGCCTTCGACTGGCAGCCCGATGCCGCCGCCGGTCCCGTCTTTACCCTCGTGGCCAATCGCGACGAGTTCTTTCGCCGGACCAGCGCGCCGCTCTCGTGGTGGGAAGACGTGCCGGGCGTATTGGCCGGCCGCGACCTCGAGGCCGGCGGCACGTGGCTCGGCGTCTCGCGCGACGGCCGCTTCGCCGCGCTGACCAACTACCGCGCGCCGTTCGACATCCGCGCGGGCGCGCCGACCCGCGGCAAGCTGGTATCCGATTTTCTCGGCGGCACGCCGGTCGCGCCGCTCGACTATCTCGCGCAGCTTGCCGAGCATGCGGCCGTCTACAACGGCTTCAACCTGCTCGTCGGCGACTGGCGCCGGCGCGAACTCGCATGGTTCTGCAACCGCGCGCCGGAGGGCGAAAGCCGGGTCGCCGCGCCCGTCGCGATCGAGCCGGGCGTGCATGCGCTGTCGAATGCACGGCTCGATACGCCCTGGCCCAAAGTGGTGCGCAAGCGCGCGGAGCTCGGCACGCTGCTCACCGACAATCCGACCCCGTCGCTCGACGAACTGATCGCGCTGATGCGCGACCCGCACGTCGCGGACGACGACGCACTGCCGCACACGGGCATTCCGATCGAGCGCGAGCGCGCGCTGTCGGCCGCGTTCATCGAGACGCCCGAATACGGCACGCGCGGCACGACCGCGCTGCGCGTCACGATGAAGGAAGGCGTGCGGCTGACGGTCGAGGTCAAGGAGCGCAGCGACGACGACGGCTCGCACCGCACCGTGCGCCCGGGCGCGTTCGAGCGCGCGTTCACGTTCGATATCGACGCGGCGCGCCCGCGCTGAGCGCACGCGTGGCGTGCTACGGCGCGCGCGCCATCTCGACGTGCGGCACGCCGGCTTCGACGAACGGTTCGCCGACCGCCGCGAAGCCGTGCCGCAGATAGAACGACACCGCCGAATCCTGCGCGTACAGCCGCACGACGGCTTCGCCGCGGCGCCGCGCGGCGTCCAGCAGCGCATTCAGCACGGCCGACCCGACGCCCTGCCCGCGCACGTCGGCCAGCACCGCGACGCGGCCGATCGTGCCGGACGGCAGCAGCCGCCCCGTCGCGACCGCGCGGCGCAGCCCGGTCGCCGCGTCGGTCCGGTACGCGACCGCATGCAGCGACAGCGGATCGTCGTCGTCGAGTTCCCATTCCGGCGGAATCTGCTGCTCGCGCACGAACACCGCGTCGCGGATCCGCGCAGCGTCGCCGCCCAGTACCGTCCAGTCGCCCGTTTCCACGCTGCCCACGCCGTTCGTCATCGCCATCCTCCCGCGGCGTGCGCACCGTCAGGCGCTCGCCGTCAAACCTCGTCGAATGCGGCCTTCAGCGCCGCGACCGCATCGGCATGCGCGGCCCGCACCTCGGCCACGTAGCCGCCCATCTTGAAGAATTCGTGGATCATCCCCGGATAGCAGACCAGCGTGACCGCGTTGCCGGCCGCGCGCAACTTGTCCGCGTACGCGGCGCCCTCGTCGCTCAGCGGATCGTACTCGGCCGTCGCGATCCACGCGGGCGCGACACCGGCGAACGACGGCGCGCCGCGCGTACCGTCGAGCGGCGCGAAACGCCAGTCGTCGCGATCGGCCCGATCGCGCACGTATTGCGTGAAGAACCACTGGATCGTGTCCTGCGTCAGCAGGTAGCCGCTCGCGAGCCGCGCGTGCGATTCGGTGTCCTGGTGGCCCGTCACGCCCGGGTAGATCAGCAGCTGCAGCGCAAGACGAATGCCCGCGTCGCGCGCGAGCACCGCGCAGACCGTCGCGAGCGTGCCGCCCGCGCTGTCGCCGCCGACCGCCAGCCGCGCGGCGTCGATGCCGAACGTGGCGGCCTCGCGATGCAGCCACTGCAATGCGTCGTCCGCGTCGTTCACCGCGGTCGGAAACTTGTGTTCGGGCGCGAGCCGGTAGCCGACCGACAGCACCGCGCATTGCGCGTCGTGCGCGAACATCCGGCACAGCGCATCGTGCGTGTCGACGCTGCCGACCGTGAAGCCGCCGCCGTGGTAGTACACGAGCGCGGGCAGCGGCTCCGCGAGGCTCGGCGCGACCGGCAGATACAGGCGCGCGCCGATCGTGCGGCCGTCGCGCGTCGGTACGACGCATTCCTCCACCGCATGCATCGGCGCCGGCGCGACGTCGAGGATCGGCGCGCTCTTCTCGTACGCGGCGCGCGCCTGCTGCGGCGTCTGATGGTGATACGACGGGCGTTTCGCGCGCTCGATCATGTCGAGCACCTGAGCGATCTTCGGATTCAGCGGCATCGGTGTGGACGGCGCCGGTGCGGCGTCGTGAACGGACAAGCGTCACATGATGCCACGCGCGCGCCGGGCAGGCGCCGCCGTGCCATGTACCGTCATCCCGTGCTCCAAAACGAAACGGCCCTGCCGCATCGAAGAGACAGGGCCGTGCGTGGCGGATGCTTACGCGTCGCTCGGGCCGGGTTGCGCGTCCGGCGCGGTGCGCGAGCGTTGCCGCTTGATGTCCCGGCCGACCGCGAGCCGTCGCATGTACTTGAACGTGCCGAGCGCCTTCGCGACGAAATTGCCGTCGCTGTCGCGCACTTCGCCTTCGCAGTAGGCCATCGTCGTCGAGCGGTGCATCACGCGCCCGTAAGCGCGCAGCTCGCCGCGGCCCGGCTGCATGAAGTTCACCTTCATCTCGACCGTGACGACGCCGACGCCGTCGTCGGTCAGGCTGCGCGCCGCCATCGCGAGCGCGATATCGGCGAGCGTCATCGTCACGCCGCCGTGCGCGATGCTCCACGTGTTCATGTGCCGCTCCTCGAGCGGCAGCACGATCTCGCTCGCGCCATCCTTCGCGGACACGAGTTGCACGCCGAGCAGATCGACGAACGGGCTTTCGATCGACGGGCCTTCCGTCGGGGTTGCCGCGTCGCTCATCACGCGTTGTCGACGATGTAGTCGACGCACTCGCGCGATTCGGCCACCGCGACGACGAATTTCTTCACTTCCTGGTGAACCGGATGCACCTGGTATGCGTCGAGCGCGGCCTTGTCGGCGAAATCGGAGACGAGCACGATGTCGGCGGTCGCATCGAGGCCCGGCGTCGCCACGCCGACGTCGATCTGCAGGGTGCCCGGCACGAGGTCGCGGCAGCCTTCGAGCTTTTCCTTCAGCTTCAGCGCGTTCTGTGCGCGCGTCGCGCCTTCGGCCGATTCCTTCAACTTCCACATGACGATATGTCTGATCACTTCGTTCGCTCCAGTTCGTGTTGGTTCGGCGATTGGCCTGTCGTCCTTGGCAGCCGGGCACTTTACACCCTTCCGGCGTTCGCTCACGGTCACCCTCCTGCCCGGCATCAGGATCCGACAAGCTCGCGCAGGCGACAAGCCTACCAAACTTGCCGATGGCAATGGACGGTATCTTGAGGTCGGCACGTGCGTTGCGACGCTCCGGCGCCTGTCGACTCGGTTCGCGTTCCGGCGCCCCAATGCAAAAGCCCCGAGCGCGCTTGCACCCAGGGCTTTGACAGCGTCACATTCGACCACGCCGAACTAATCCCAAACCAGGTTCTCGAACGGCGTGAACCATCCATACGTTCTTGAGCTGACCACGACCTTCCCGCCGTACACGCCGTAGCAAACGTCCTTGCTATCCACGTTTCCCACCACGGGCGCGCCACTGTCACCCGGTTGGGTCTGCGCGTCGCCGTCCAGGTTGAGCAGGACGACGTTCTTGACCTTATCGTTGGTGCCAGGCACCGTGATATCCGCATCCGCCTCGGCAACCGAGCAACTCACGAGACCGGAGAGCGCACCTTGCAACCACAAACGCTGGCCCTTTACGGGACGAACGTTTGAGCCGAACTCCACCGGTTTTTTACCACTGTCCGTCCATATCTCATTGGCCGTTGCCTTGACTCCCGACAACACCGTCACGAGGGCGATATCCTGATTTTCCTCGAGGAAGTTGATGAGCAGATCGCCCACGTGGTTTGCCTCATCGGGCTGACCCACCTTCACATCCTTCTTTCCGAACACATGGCCCGCCGTCGCAAAGCACGTGCCGCCGTCATATTCCACGACCAGACCTAAAGTGCCGATCTTGCTGGGGGTCACAATTTTGATCCCGCCGACCAAAGGACGAACTTTGAGATTGTTTGCAGGCATCACGGGCTCCGCTAACGGTTGAAAAAAGCGATTGATCATTGCCGGATGACTATCAAGAACGTTGAAACATGACGCTTGTGAACCTTGGACTGTCTAGCGATCCATCGACGACCCTCGTCGTGCGGCACAGGCGCAGGAACACGGTTTGCTCGGCCTCGCGCGTGCCGCGATTTGCATATCGGCCTGTCTCGACACTGCCCGACACAACGCGGCGATTCATTTCCTGTTGGGCATCAATGCCCGGCCCGGCATCGTATTTCCGGTCGTTTTGTCACCGGATATCCGGAGTACGTTAATTCGGATCCATTGAATCGCACATTTTACCGAAGCGACTGGCAATAATTTCATCCCATTTTTCAATTCAACATTCGAGAACAAAAACATTATTGACTTCGACTTTCCCGTAAATTTAGAATCGCCTACGACGGCTTATGCATCATTTTCCGCGCCGCCCCGGATTCGCCGCTCACCTGCGCGAAGGCCTGTCTCATCGCCTTTCCCGCGGGGCATCGACGCACACCTCTGCCGTTTTCAGCTTTCGGCATTTATCGGCCAACCGGTTATTTGCCAGCCTGTTTTCCTTTCGAAGAAGCGCAACACCCCGATTTAATTCCCGCCATTCGCCGCAACGAATGCAAAACGGGATCAGACGGACCCAAGATCCGTCGATTGGAACATCCAGATAAAAAATCGCGAGTCATCAGGAGGGACATCAACATGCATCGCCTTGCGAAGTCGCTGTGTCTCGGGCTCGTCTGCGCCGGCCTGCTGTCGGCCTGCAACGACGACGACGTCAAATCGAACAACCCGCCGTCGAACACCGCCGCGTTGTCGTTCCGCATGGACACCGGCGGCCAGATCAACGCGTTCTACCGGCAGGACAAGGTCGCCGCGCACCTGCTGGCGCGCTCGTCCACGAAGCCGCGTCTGCTCGTGGTCTTCCCCGCCGGCAATAGCGGCACCGGACTGTGGTTCGACGACACCGCGCAGCCGGTGAACTGGAGCCTCGACACGCCGCCGGCCGCACTGTCGGCCCCGGACGCGCACGGCCGTCCGCTGTACGGCATCGGCGCCGACGTGTCGGTCGATACCGCTACGCTGACGATCCGCCAGGGCGTGCTCAGCAACGTGCGCTTCCTGCGCGACTTCAACGGCGGCGCCACGATTCCGCCGCAGATCCTCACCGCGCCGACGGTCCAGGGCAGCACCGCGCAATGGCAACGCGACCGGCTCGACGGCGCGCCCGGCTATGCGCTGCGCATCACGCTGCGCGACGGCGGCAGCATCGCGCCGGCGGCCGGCGGCAAGCTCGTGCTCAACGCACCGGCCGGCTCGCACACGCTGAAGCTGCACATCGATGCGCTGTCGGGCGAGACGCAGCTGTCGCCGATCACGCACGCCGACCTGTTCGCGCCGTCCGTGAACCCCGACCCGGTCAGCCAGAACGTGCTCGAATTCCTGAGCTTCAACGACAAGCTGCTGGCCGGTTCGTGGCAATACGACACGTACTTCGGCCGCGACACGCTGATCTCGGTCCGCATGCTGATGCCCGTGCTCGAACCGGCGGCGATCGAGGCCGGGCTGTCGTCGGTGCTGAGCCGCCTGTCGCCCGACGGCAAGGTCGCGCACGAGGAAGGCATCGGCGAATTCGCGCTGGTCGACAACCAGAAGAACGGGCGGCCGAACGATGCGACACCGACCTACGACTACAAGATGATCGACAGCGACTACCTGCTCGCACCGATCGCCGCCGCGTGGCTGATCGACGATACGCGCGGCCAGGCCCGCGCGGCCGCGTACCTGGCGCAGCGCGGCAGCGACGGGCAGACCAACGGCAGCCGCCTCGTCGTCAACCTGCTGCACGTCGCGACGACCGCGCAGCCGTTCGCACAGCAACCGTCGGTGGCAAACCTGATTCACCTGCGGCCCGGCGAAATCGTCGGCAACTGGCGCGACAGCACCGACGGCCTCGGCGGCGGCGTCTACCCGTACGACGTGAACGCGGTGCTCGTGCCGGCCGCGCTGCGCGCGGCGAATGCGTTCCTCGCCCGCGGCCTGCTCGATCCGTATCTCGATGCGCAGCAACGCGCGACGCTCGCCAACACGGCGAACGAGGCGGCCACATGGGAAACGCAGGCGCCGCCGCTGTTCCAGGTCAGCGTGCCGGCCGCGCAGGCGGCGACCGACGTGTCGGCCTATGCGCCATCCGCCGGCGTGCCGGCCGGCGCCGCGCCCAATGCACCGCTGGCCTTCTACGCGCTGTCGCTCGACCAGCAGGGCAACCCGATTCCGGTGATGCATTCGGACGGCGGCTTCGCGCTGCTGTTCGGCACGCCGCCGGACGATCAGCTCCAGCGGATCGTCGGCGACGTCACGCGGCCGTTCCCGACCGGGCTCGTGACCGATGCCGGGATGCTGATCGCGAACCCCGCGTATGCGAGCCCGTCGCTGTGGCCGAAGTTCACGAGCTCCGCGTATCACGGCACGGTAGTCTGGTCGTGGCAGCAGGCGATGTGGGTGGCCGGGCTCGATCGCCAGCTAGCGCGCCAGGACCTGTCGGCCACGACACGCACGCTGCTCGCGCAGGCGCGGCAGACGATCTGGCAGGTGATCTCGAACGGACGCGACATGCGCACGTCGGAAATGTGGACGTGGTCCTACGTGAACGGCAAGTACCAGACCGACGCATTCGGCACGCGCAGCGCCGATGCGACCGAAGCCAACGCGGCGCAACTCTGGAGTACGACGTATCTCGCGATCCGCGACCCGCAGCAGCGCGCGGGCAAGTACTGGTGGCAGGCGTCGCAGCCGATGCAGGACGAACGATCGAAGCAGGCGACGGCCGTGGCGTCGCGCTAGCGCGTCGCCACGCGCGTGCAGGCCGGCACCGGCACCGGCGCCGGCATGCGGACTAGCGCGTCACCACGCGGTTGCGCCCTTCCCGCTTCGCCTGGTACAGCCGCTCGTCGACCACCCGCAGCAGCGCATCGACCGTGCCGCCGTCGACGCCGTATTGCGCGACGCCGACGCTGACCGTCACCTGCACGCGCTTGAAGTCCAGTCCGAACGGCGCACTCGCGATCGACGAACGCACGCGCTCGGCCGTCATCCGCGCGCCCTCGAGCGGCATCTCGGGCAGGAGCGCCATGAACTCCTCGCCGCCGACCCGCGCGAGCGCGCCCGCCGGCCGGATCGCCTCGAGGCACTGGCGCACGACGCCGCGCAGCACTTCATCGCCGATCTGGTGCCCGTAGGCATCGTTGATGTTCTTGAAATTGTCGAGATCGAGCGCGAGCAGGCAGAACGGCGTGCCGTCGCGCTCGGCCCGCACGATCTCGCGCTCGACCTGCGCGATGAACTGGCGGCGGTTCGACGCGCCCGTCATCGGGTCGGTCGCGGCCATGTACTCGAGCTTCTGGTTCGTGCGCCGCAGCTCCTGCAGCGCGCTTTCGGTGCGCGCCATCGATTCGGACAAGCGGCTCATCAGGTCTTCCTGGCTGTAGATCGCCGAGAACGAGCGCGTCGTCTGCAGCGCCTGCACGACGCCGTAACTGAGCAGGAAGAACCCGCCCGCGAAGATCGCATGCGCGAGCCACCACATGTGATTCCACGGCTTGCCGAGGATGAACGCGAGCGACGACAGCGCGAACGCCATGATCGACATGCCGTAGATCACCATCAGCGGCGAGCGGATCCGCCGCGCGAGCAGCAGGCACACGTTCAGCAGCGAGAACACCAGCGCGCCGCCTTCCATCGACAGCCGCGTGCCGAGTGCACCGGCAACCGGCGAATACGCGATGTACGCGACCACCACGTCGACGATCAGGAAGAGCACGATCCAAGGCAGCCACGTCCGTGCGCTCGTGCGCTTGTCGACCCGGTCGGGCGGACGCGAATACGACAGCAGGCCCGTGAGCAGCAGCACGGACATCGCCAACCGCGACGCGGGCCCGTACAGCAGGAACAGCCAGATATTGTGATGCGCCATCCCGGTGAACGCGCCGTGCAGCGCATAGATCATCGCGAAACCGAGAAAGCCGAGCGTCAGCCAGCGCAGCAGCGGCTCGCCGGACGACCGGTAGCACACCCACGTCACATAGGTGACGAACGCGCCTTCGATCGTCGCCGCCGCGATCGCGATTTCATGGAAAGCGTGGTTCTCGAATACGACGCTCCGGTCGCTGAAGAACCACAGATAGGCAATCAGATACGCAGGCAGCAACGCGAATCCGACCAGCAGGCATTTCGCGTAGAGCCTTGCGGCCGCACTGACGACGCGCGGCGGTTCCCCGGCTGCATAGGTCGTACTCATTCGGTCCCCGGTCGGTCTGCTGCGTTGATTGGAGTCTTCGCGGCACGGATCGCGCAACGCATGATCTGACCCATCGTGCCGAAAGGCAAATGTCAGAGCAAGTATAGGTGGGGTAATTCGTTTGACAAGTCAGGGGAAACGGCATTGCCGGGTGCATGCCTTTTGCTTCCCCGTCGTTGCGAATCGCGCATCGGTCGCGCCGATTCATCGCGGCGGCGTGCGGTGACGCCGAAGCGCCACCGCGGCCGGTCAAAGATCAGAGGATTTCGAACAGGCCGGCCGCGCCCTGCCCGCCGCCGATGCACATCGTGACGACCACGTACTTCACGCCGCGCCGCTTGCCCTCGATCAGCGCATGGCCGGTCAGGCGCGCGCCCGATACGCCATACGGATGGCCGACCGCGATCGCGCCGCCGTTCACGTTCAGGCGCTCCTCAGGAATCCCGAGCGTGTCGCGGCAGTACAGCACCTGCACCGCGAACGCCTCGTTCAGCTCCCACAGGCCGATGTCGTCGACTGTCAGCCCGGCCTGCTTCAGCAGTTTGGGCACCGCGAACACCGGGCCGATACCCATTTCGTCCGGTTCGCAGCCGGCCACCGCGAAGCCGCGGAACGCGCCCAGCGGCTGCAGCCCTTCGCGTTGCGCGGCGTCGGCGCTCATCACCACGCATGCCGACGCGCCGTCCGAGAACTGGCTCGCATTGCCCGCGGTGATCACGCCGCCCGGCACGGCCGAACGGATCTTCGACACGCCTTCGAGCGTCGTGTCGGGGCGGATGCCTTCGTCGGCCGAGACCGTCACTTCCTGCGTGTACAGGCGGCCCGTCGCCTTGTCGGCGATGCCCGCGAGCACGGTGATCGGCACGATCTCGTCGCGAAAGCGCCCGGCTTCCTGCGCGGCCGCGGCACGCAGTTGCGACTGCACGCCGTACGCGTCCTGCCGCTCCTTCGAGATGCCGTAGCGCTTCGCGACGTTCTCCGCGGTCTGCAGCATGTTCCAGTAGATCTCGGGCTTGTGCTGGACGAGCCAGCCTTCCTGGATCATGTGCCGGTTCATCTCGTTCTGCACGCACGAGATCGATTCGACGCCGCCGGCCACATAGATCTCGCCTTCGCCCGCGACGATCCGCTGCGCGGCCAGCGCGATGGTCTGCAGCCCCGACGAACAGAAACGGTTCACCGTCATCCCCGGCACGCTCACCGGCAATCCCGCGCGCAGCGCGATCTGCCGCGCGATGTTCGCGCCCGTCGCGCCTTCGGGATTCGCGCAGCCCATGATCACGTCCTCGACGCGCGCCGGATCGAGCTTCGCGCGTTCGAGCGCGGCCGCGACCACGTGGCCGCCGAGCGTCGCGCCGTGCGTCATGTTGAATGCGCCGCGCCAGGACTTCGCGAGCGGCGTGCGTGCGGTCGATACGATTACGGCTTCGGTCATGCGAGTCTCCTTCGGTCCTGCTTCATGTCCTGAATCGGATGGGAAATGCGCTACGCCGCCGGGCGCGCGCCGGCGGACGTCACATGCGCGACGCCCGCTGCCTGCATCTGCTGCCATGCGTGCGCGAGCGACCCGTTCAGGTCGATCGCACGGCACGCATCGTTGATCACCGCGGCTTCGAAACCGGCCGCGCGCGCATCGAGCGCCGACCACGCGACGCAATAGTCGGTCGCGAGCCCGCAGCACCACACGCGCTTCGCGCCGAGCTCGCGCAGATAGCCCGCGAGCCCCGTGCGTGTCGTGCGGTCGGCCTCGACGAACGCGGAATAGCTGTCGACCTGCGCGTCGCCGCCCTTGCGGATCACGAGCCGCGCGTGCGGGATGTCGAGGTCGCGATGCAGCGCCGCGCCGTCGGTGTCCTGCACGCAGTGCACGGGCCACAGCACCTGCTCGCCGTACGGCAGCGACAGCGTGGAAAACGGCTCGCGGCCCGGATGGTTCGCCGCGAACGACACGTGCTCGCGCGGGTGCCAGTCCTGCGTGAGCACGACCTGGTCGAAGCGTTGCGCGAGCGCGTTGATCACCGGCACGACCGCATCGCCGTCGGGCACCGCGAGCGCGCCGCCCGGCATGAAGTCGTATTGCACGTCGATCACGAGCAGGACGTCGTCGGTGCGTTTCATTTCAATTCTCCTGGGTGAATCGGGCGCGCCGTCGTGCGAGATCGTCAGCCGTTGAACCCGCGGCCGGCCTTGGCCAGTTCCGCGATGGACGGCGCGAGCTGCCACGCGTCGCCGTTCGGCGCCGCCGCATAGCGGCGAATCGCGCGCTCGACGTTGTAGAGGCCGACCGTATCCGCGTACAGCATCGGGCCGCCGCGCCACAGCGGGAAGCCATAGCCGGTCAGATAGACCATGTCGATGTCGGACGCCTTCGACGCGATCTTCTCCTCGAGGATCTTCGCGCCTTCGTTGACGAGCGCGAACACGAGCCGCTCGACGATCTCGTCGTCGCCGATCTTGCGCCGCTCGACGCCGCGCTCCTTCGAGTACGCGACGACCATCTCGTCGACGAGCGCCGACGGCTTGGCCTTGCGATCGCCCGGCACGTAGTCGTACCAGCCGGCGCCCGTCTTCTGGCCGAAGCGGCCCTGCTCGCACAGGCGGTCGGCGATCTTCGAATAGTGCAGGCCAGGCTGCTCGACGTAGCGCCGCTTGCGGATCGCCCAGCCGATGTCGTTGCCGGCGAGGTCGCTCATCCGGAACGGCCCCATTGCGAAGCCGAACTTCTCGATCGCGCGATCGACCTGCGCGGGCAGCGCGCCTTCCTCGAGCATGAACAGCGCCTGGCGGATGTACTGCTCGATCATCCGGTTGCCGATGAAGCCGTCGCACACGCCCGACACGACCGCCGTCTTGCGGATCTTCTTCGCCACCGCCATCACGGTCGCGAGCACGTCCTTCGCGGTCCGCGCGCCGCGCACGACCTCGAGCAGCTTCATCACGTTCGCCGGGCTGAAGAAGTGCATGCCGACGACGTCCTGCGGGCGCTTCGTGAACGCCGCGATCTTGTCGACGTCGAGCGTCGACGTGTTGGACGCAAGGATCGCGCCCGGCTTCGCGACTTCGTCGAGCTTCCTGAACACCTGCTCCTTCACGCCGAGTTCCTCGAACACCGCTTCGACGATCAGGTCGGCGTCCTTCAGGTCGTCGTAGGACAGCGTCGGCGTGATCAACGCCATGCGCGCGTCGAGCTTCTCCTGCGAGAGCTTGCCCTTCTTCACCTGCGCGTCGTAGTTCTTGCGGATCGTCGCGAGGCCGCGCTCGAGCGCGTCCTGCTTCGTCTCGAGCAGCGTGACCGGCAGCCCGGCGTTGATGAAGTTCATCGCGATCCCGCCGCCCATCGTGCCCGCGCCGATCACGCCGACCCGGCGGATCTCGCGCAACGGCGTATCGGCCGGCACGTCGGGAATCTTGCTCGCCGCGCGCTCGCCGAAGAATGCATGGCGCAGCGCGCGGCTTTCCGGCGTCATCATCAGCGCGACGAAACCCTCGCGCTCGGCGATGCTGCCCTTGTCGAAGCCGTTCAGCACGCCGGCCTCGATCGCGTCGATGCACTTGTGCGGCGCGGGGAAATTCGGCGCGGCGGCCCGTGCGGAATTGCGCGCGAACTGGATGAAGCCCGCCGCGTTCTCGTGGACGATCTTGCGATCGCGCACGCGCGGATGCGGCCCCTTCTGCGCGCCGACCTTGCGCGCGAACGCAACGGCCGCGTCGAGCAGGTCGCCGTCGGCCATTTCGTCGAACAGCCCGCTCTTCGCGAGTTGCTCCGACGGCACCGGCGCGCCCGACACGATCATGTTCAGCGCGGTTTCAAGCCCGACCGCGCGCGGCAGGCGCTGCGTGCCGCCCGCGCCCGGCAGCAGCCCGAGCTTCACCTCGGGCAGCGCGACCTGCGCGCCGGGCGCGGCGACCCGGTAATGCGCGCCGAGCGCGAGCTCGAGGCCGCCGCCCATCACGACGCTGTGCAGCGCCGCGACGACCGGCTTCGCGCTCGCCTCCACCGCGCGGATCACGGTGTGCAGCGTCGGCTCCTGCAGCGCCTTCGGCGTATTGAATTCGGTGATGTCGGCGCCGCCCGAGAACGCGCGGCCCGCGCCGGTCAGCACGATGGCCGTGACCGACGGATCCTGCGCGGCGCGATCGAGCGCATCCATGACGCCCTGGCGGGTCGACAGGCCAAGCCCGTTGACGGGCGGATTGTTGAGCGTGATGACGGCCACGCCGTCGCGAGTCGAGTAATCCACTGCCATCTGCCTGCCTCCATGCATCGCGCGCCGGATTGGCTGCGCTTCATTGTGCGCGGTCGAACGGCCGCATGTCCGGATGAACGCAGGCAGCATACAACGAAAAAGCACGATCGTTCAATTTGAATTGCGTTCCCGATTCGGGGACGGAGCGGGGCGACCGGCATCGGGCGACCGGCATCGGGCGACCGGCCCCGCGTGCCGGCGGCTGCCCGGGCGCGACGGCTTACGGCGCGCCCACCGCCGTCGGCAACACGTAATCGCGGAACGTCTCGCGCAACTTCAGCTTCTGCAGCTTGCCGGTCGCGGTGTGCGGCAGCGACTCGACGAACACGACGTCGTCGGGAATCCACCACTTCGCGACCTTGCCCTCGTAGAACGCGAGCAGCGCGTCGCGGCTCAGGTTCGCGCCTTCGCGCGGCACCACGACGAGCAGCGGCCGCTCGGTCCATTTCGGGTGCGCGCACGCGATGCAGGCGGCCTCGGCCACGCCCGGATGCGCGATCGCGACGTTCTCGATGTCGATCGAGCTGATCCACTCGCCGCCCGACTTGATCACGTCCTTGCTGCGGTCGGTGATCTGCAGGAAGCCGTCAGGGTCGATCGTCGCGACGTCGCCGGTCGGGAACCAGCCGTCCGCCAGCGGCGATTCATTGCCGCGAAAGTAGTGGTCGATCACCCACGGCCCGCGCACCTGCAGTTCGCCGAACGCGACGCCGTCCCACGGCAGCTCGCGGCCGTCCTCGCCGACGATGCGCATGTCGACGCCGCAGATCACGCGCCCCTGCTTCTCGAGCAGCCGGCGCTGCGCGTCGAGCGGCCGCCGCGACTGCGCCCAGTTGAGCTTCGCGAGCGTGCCGAGCGGCGACAGTTCGGTCATCCCCCACGCATGGATCACGCGCACGCCGTATTCGTCCTCGAACGTGCGCAGCATCGCGGGCGGGCACGCGGAGCCGCCGATCACCGTGCGGTTCAGCGTCGAGAAACG
Source organism: Burkholderia anthinoferrum (assembly GCF_002925705.1). Lineage (NCBI taxonomy): Bacteria > Pseudomonadati > Pseudomonadota > Betaproteobacteria > Burkholderiales > Burkholderiaceae > Burkholderia > Burkholderia anthinoferrum. The sequence goes on along the minus strand of NZ_LFZP01000030.1, from coordinate 18,494 downwards.
CACGCCGGCTTCGCGCATGTAGTTCAGCAGGCCGAGCCACACGGTCGGCACGCCCGCGGAGAACGTCACGCGCTCGGCCTCCATCAGCTCGTACAGCGATTTCCCGTCGAGATCCTTGCCGGGCAGCACCAGCTTGCCGCCTGTGAGCGGCACCGCGTACGGCAGCCCCCATGCGTTGACGTGGAACATCGGCACGACGGGCAGCACGGCGTCCATCGCGGACAGGTTCATCGCGTCGGGCAGCGCGGCGCCGTACGCATGCAGCACGGTCGAGCGATGCGAATACAGCACGCCCTTCGGGTTGCCGGTCGTCCCCGACGTGTAGCAGAGCCCCGACGCCTGCTGCTCGTCGAGGCGCGGCCAGTCGTAGCGGCCGTCCTCGGCGTCGACGAGTGTTTCGTAGCAGAGGAACGGCGTGGCGCCGGACGGCAGGTGCGCGGCGTCCGTCATCGCGATCCAGCCCTGCACGTGCGGACATTGCGGCGCGATCGCATCGACGAGCGGCGCGAAATTGATGTCGAAGAAGACGTAGCGGTCTTCCGCATGATTGACGATGTACGCGATCTGTTCGGGGAACAGGCGCGGGTTGATCGTGTGGCAGACGGCACCCATCCCGCCGATCCCGTAATACGCTTCCAGATGCCGGTAGCCGTTCCACGCCAGCGTGCCGACGCGGTCGCCGGTGTCGACGCCGAGCCGCGCGAGCGCCTGCGCCAGTTGCTTCGCGCGGCGTTCGCAATCGCGGTACGTATAGCGATGCAGGTCGCCTTCCACGCGCTTCGACACGATCTCCGTGTCGCCGGCGTGCCGCGCGGCATGCGAAATCAGCGACGACACGAGCAACGGCACATCCATCATCTGGCCCAGCAACGGCTTACCCATCGTCTTGTTCTCCGTGAAGGATGCGAATCGGTGACCGGCTCCCGCGGCGCGCCCGTCGGCGGCCCGGACGGGCGCGGCGCACGGTGCGCGGGCCGCCATGCGGGCGGCGCGGCGCCGCCTTACAATATCGGCTTACCCAGAGGCGCTCAACATGTCGTTTTCCCGAAGCGCAGCCGATGCGGCTGACACCCTGCCCGACCTCGCCGCGACGCTCGGCGCGCCCGCCGAACGCGCGTTCGTGACGCTCGGCGACGCGTTTCATACGCGGCTGCCGGCCGCGCCGCTCGCCGCGCCGTACGTCGTCGGCTTTTCCGACGAAGTCGCGCGACTGCTCGACCTGCCGCCGTCGATCGCCGCGCGGCCCGGCTTCGCCGAGCTGTTCGCCGGCAACCCGACGCGCGACTGGCCCGCGCACGCGATGCCGTACGCGTCGGTCTATTCCGGCCATCAGTTCGGCGTGTGGGCCGGCCAGCTCGGCGACGGGCGCGCGCTGACGATCGGCGAACTGCCCGGCGCCGACGGCCGGCGCTACGAACTGCAGCTCAAGGGCGGCGGCCGCACGCCGTATTCGCGGATGGGCGACGGCCGCGCGGTGCTGCGCTCGTCGATCCGCGAATTCCTGTGCTCGGAAGCGATGCATCACCTCGGCATCCCGACCACGCGCGCGCTGACGGTGATCGGCTCCGACCAGCCGGTGGTGCGCGAGGAGATCGAGACGGCGGCCGTCGTCACGCGCGTGTCGGAAAGCTTCGTGCGCTTCGGCCACTTCGAGCACTTCTTCTCGAACGATCGCCCCGACCTGCTGCGCCAGCTTGCCGATCACGTGATCGACCGCTTCTATCCGGCCTGCCGCGACGCGGACGATCCGTACCTCGCGCTGCTCGAAGCCGCGACGCTGCGCACGGCCGAGCTCGTCGCGCAATGGCAGGCCGTCGGCTTCTGCCACGGCGTGATGAACACCGACAACATGTCGATCCTCGGCGTGACGATCGACTACGGTCCGTTCGGCTTCGTCGACGCATTCGACGCGAACCACATCTGCAACCACTCGGACACCGGCGGCCGCTATGCGTACCGGATGCAGCCGCGCATCGCGCACTGGAACTGCTATTGCCTCGCGCAGGCGCTGCTGCCGCTGATCGGGCTGCAGCACGGCATCGCCGACGACGATGCGCGCGCCGAGCGCGCGGTGGACGATGCACAGGCCGTACTCGCGACATTCCCCGAACGCTTCGGTCCCGCGCTCGAACGCGCGATGCGCGCGAAGCTCGGCCTCGAGCTCGAGCGCGAGAACGACGCCGAACTCGCGAACAAGCTGCTCGAGACGATGCACGCGAGCCACGCGGATTTCACGCTGACGTTCCGCCGGCTCGCGCAGCTCTCGAAGCACGACGCGAGCCGCGACGCGCCCGTGCGCGACCTCTTCATCGACCGCGAAGCATTCGACGCATGGGCGAACCTCTACCGCGCGCGGCTGTCCGAGGAAACGCGCGACGACGCGGCACGCGCGGTTGCAATGAACCGCGCGAACCCCAAATACGTGCTTCGCAACCATCTGGCCGAAGTCGCGATCCGGCGCGCGAAGGAAAAGGATTTTTCGGAAGTCGAGCGGCTCGCGCGGATCCTGCGCCGCCCGTTCGACGAACAACCGGAGCACGAAGCATACGCGGCGTTGCCGCCCGACTGGGCGGGCTCGCTCGAAGTGAGCTGCTCGTCGTAAGCCCGCAACCCGCGCATCTCGACCGACCGATCAGGAGAACCTCATGTCCCACGATTCCGACGACAAAACCTACCCGTACCAGAAGGACGACGCCGAGCTGCGCCGCCGGCTCACGCCGATGCAGTACGAGGTCACGCAGCACGCGGCGACCGAGCGCGCGTTCACCGGCGAATACACCGACACCGAGGATGCCGGCATCTACAAGTGCGTCGTCTGCAGCACGCCGCTGTTCGAATCCGGCGCCAAGTTCCACTCGGGCTGCGGCTGGCCCAGCTACTTCAAGCCGCTCAACGGCGAGGTGATCGACGAGAAGGTCGACTACTCGCACGGGATGGTGCGCGTCGAGGTGCGCTGCAACCACTGCGGCGCGCATCTGGGCCACGTCTTCGAGGACGGCCCGCGCGACAAGACCGGTTTGCGGTACTGCATCAATTCGGCTGCGTTAAACTTCGAGTCCCGACCCGAAAACGAATGAGCGGCGCCGGGCGGATCTGCCGGGCGGCCAGCCTCGAGCCGGACCGCCCCGATCCGCGACGGCGATGCCTGGCGGGTCCCTACAACGGTGACGGGCCGCACGAGCGGCCCGTCACGCAGCTGCGAGCGCCATGAAATTCCTGTTCGATCTGTTTCCGATCATCCTGTTTTTTGTCGCCTTCAAGGTCTGGGGCATCTTTACCGCCACCGCCGTCGCGATCGTCGCGACGCTGGCCCAGGTCGCGTGGGTCGCCTTCCGGCACCGGAAGGTCGACACGATGCTGTGGGTCAGTCTGGGCGTGATCGTCGTGTTCGGTGGCGCCACCCTCGTCCTGCATGACGAGAAATTCATTCAATGGAAACCGACCGTGCTGTACTGGCTGTTTGCGATCGGGTTGCTCGCCGCGCGTTATGCGTTCAGCAAGAACCTGATCGAGAAGATGATGGGCAAGCAGCTCACGCTGCCGTCCCCCGTGTGGGACAAGCTGAACGTCGCGTGGGCGCTGTTCTTCGCGGTGCTCGGCGTCGCGAACCTGTACGTGGTGCACAACTTCACCGAATCGCAATGGGTGAACTTCAAGCTGTTCGGTACGACGGGCGCGATGGTCGTATTCATCATCCTGCAGAGCCTGTGGCTCACGAAGTACCTGAAGGACGAATGACATGAGCGACGCCTTTCTCCACGCCTCCGCCGACGAACGCATCGCGCTGATCGAAGCGCGCCTCACCGCGTCGTTCGCGCCGCTGTCGCTCACCGTGCGCGACGACAGCGCGCAGCACGCAGGCCACGCGGGCGCGGCCGCCGGCGGCCATTTCACGGTCACGATCGTATCGTCCGCGTTCGCGGGCAAGCCGCGCGTCGCTCGGCACCGGCTGGTGTATGATGCGCTCGCTGATGCGATGCAGCGCGGCATTCACGCGCTCGCGATCGTGGCTTACACGCCCGAAGAATTCAACGAATCTTCAATCTAGTCTCATTAGGAATTCCCGATGATCCTGAAATCCCCCCGCCTGTGGGTCGCGGCGGCTGCGTTTGCAGCGGCGCCGGCATTCGCCCAGAACATCGCCGTCGTCAACGGCACGCCGATTCCGAAATCGCGCGCCGACGCGATGGTCGCGCAGCTCGTCCAGCAAGGCCAGACCGACGGCCCGCAACTGCAGCAGGCCGTGCGCCAGGAACTCGTGAACCGCGAAATCCTGATGCAGGAAGCGATCCGCGAAGGCATCCCGAATCGTCCGGACGTGAAGGCGCAAGTCGCCGTCGCGCAGCAGACCGTCGTGCTGCGCTCGATGATCGAGAGCTTCCTGAAGAAGAACCAGCCGACCGACGCCGAAGTGAAGGCGCGCTACGACGAACTCGTCAAGGGCGTGGGCGGCAACCGCGAGTATCACCTGCACCACATCCTCGTCGAGAGCGAACAGCAGGCGAAGGACCTGATCGCGAAGATCAAGGGCGGCGCGAAGTTCGAGGATCTCGCGAAGCAATACTCGAAGGATCCAGGCTCGGGCAAGAACGGCGGCGATCTCGACTGGTCCGACCCGAAGGCGTACGTACCGGAATTCGCGGCGGCCGCGCAGAAGCTGCAGAAAGGCCAGATGACCGACGCGCCGGTGAAGACGCAGTTCGGCTGGCACATCATCCGCGTCGACGACATCCGCGACATCGCCCCGCCGCCGTTCGACCAGGTGAAGGCGCAGATCGCGCAGCAGCTCGTGCAGCAGAAGCTGCAGGCGTTCGAGGAAGGTCTGCGCCAGCAGGCGAAGATTCAGTAACGCCGGCGCGCGTCATACGCGCATCGCAAAGCCGCTCTTCGGAGCGGCTTTTTCTTTTGGCGCGCGCGAACATGTATCTCGCGATGCGGCGACGCGCGGCCGACGTGCAATAAAAAACCGCTCCAAAGAGCGGCTTTGCCATGCCAGGTGTGACCGCACACCGCGTTCGCTACGCGGCGGGATAGAACACGTCGTGGTAACGCACGTTACCTGACGGCACCGGTGCCGATTCGTCGAACGACAGCGCGAGGAAATACTCGGCCGGCACGCCCGGAAACACGATGCCGCCGTGCGGTTCGAACCCGAAACGCGCGTAATACGCCGGCTCGCCGAGCACGACGCAGCCACGCGCGCCGAGCCGCCGCAACGCGTCGAGCCCCGTGCGCACGAGCCCCGCGCCGATGCTTTGCCGCTGGCATTCGGGCCGCACCGCGAGCGGCGCGAGCCCGTACCACTGCTGGCTGGCGGCCGGCTCGCCGCCGATCGCGACCGGCGAGAACGCGACGTGCCCGACGATACGCCCGTCGCGCTCCGCGACGAGCGACACGCTCAGCGCACCGTCGGCGCGCAGCGTGTCGACGATGCGCTGCTCGAACTGCCCGCCCTGCGGCTCGCCCGCGAACGCCGCGCGGATCACGCGGCCGATCGCGTCGGCCTCGCTCGCACGCGCGTCACGCAGCGTGACGACCTCGACCGGCGCGTTCGGGTCGAACATCATCCCCGAATCAGCCGATCCAGCGGCGTGCGTTGCGGAACACACGCATCCACGGGCTCGCCTCACCCCAGCCTTCCGGGTGCCAGCTCATCGTGACCGTGCGATGCACGCGCTCCATGTGCGGCATCAGCACCGAGAAGCGGCCGTCGGCCGTCGTCACCGACGTGATGCCGGCGGGCGAGCCGTTCGGGTTGAACGGATAGCGCTCGGTCGCTTCGCCGCGGTGGTCGACGTAACGCATCGCGACCGCGACGCGCTCGATGTCGCCCTGCTGCGAGAAGTCCGCATAGCCTTCGCCGTGCGCGACCGCGACCGGAATCCGCGAGCCTTCCATCCCCGCGAAGAAGATCGACGGCGACTTCTCCACTTCGACGAACGAGAAGCGTGCCTCGAACTGCTCGGACTTGTTGCGCGTGAACTTCGGCCACGCCTCCGCGCCCGGGATCATCGACGCGATGCTCGACAGCATCTGGCAGCCGTTGCAGATGCCGAGTGCGAACGTATCGGGACGCGCGAAGAACGCCGAGAACATGTCGGCGAGGTTCGCGTTGAACCGGATCGTCTTCGCCCAGCCTTCGCCGGCGCCCAGCACGTCGCCGTACGAGAAGCCGCCGCATGCGACCGCACCCGCGAAATCGGCCAGCGTCGCGCGGCCCGCGAGCAGGTCGCTCATGTGCACGTCGTGCGCATCGAAGCCTGCGCGGTCGAACGCGTACGCCGTTTCCAGATGCGAGTTCACGCCCTGCTCGCGCAGGATCGCGACGCGCGGCCGAGCGCCCGTCGCGATGAACGGCGCGGCGATGTCCTCGGCCGGATCGAACGTCAGCACCGGCGAGATGCCCGGATCGGCCGCGTCGAGCAGCGCGTCGTATTCGGCATCCGCACAGGCGGGGTTGTCGCGCAGGCGTGCGATGCGCCAGCTTACTTCGCTCCATGCGCGATGGAGCTCGGTCCGCGGCGCGTCGAAGATCTTCTTCGCATCGCGGTACACCTCGATCACGTCGCGATCGTTGACCGAGCCGATCACGTGCGAGCACGTCGACAGGCCGAACTCGCGCAGCGCGCCGAGCACCGCGTCGCGGTCGGACGCGCGCACCTGCACGACGGCGCCGAGCTCTTCGGAGAACAGCGCGCGCAGCGTGCGGTCGTCGCGACGGCCGCTCGTCTGCTTCGCCCAGTCCTTCGCGTCGCCGTAGTCGGATTCGTGGTTCGGGTCGAGCGTCAGCATGTCGACGTTCAGCGACACGCCCGCGTGGCCCGCGAACGCCATTTCGCACACGGTCGCCCACAGGCCGCCGTCCGAGCGATCGTGGTACGCGAGCAGCAAATCTCGCGCATTGAGCGACTGGATCGCGTTGAAGAAGCGCTTCAGGTCCTCCGCGTCGTCGACGTCCGGCGTCGTGTCGCCAACCTGCTGCGTGACCTGCGCGAAGATGCTGCCGCCCATCCGGTTCTTGCCGCGGCCGAGGTCGATCGCGATCAGCACGCTGTCGCCCGCATCCGCCACGCGGCGCAGTTGCGGCGTGAGATGGCGGCGCACGTCCTCGACCGGCGCGAATGCGGAGATGATCAGCGACACCGGCGACACCACTTCCTTCGCGACGCCCTGCTCGTTCCACTTCGTCTTCATCGACAGCGAGTCCTTGCCGACCGGGATGCCGATCCCGAGTGCCGGGCACAGCTCCATGCCGATCGCCTTGACCGTGTCGAACAGCGCGGCGTCTTCGCCGGCCGTGCCGCACGCGGCCATCCAGTTCGCCGACAGCTTCAGCTTGTCGAGCGACGCGATCGGCGCGCTCGCGATGTTCGTGATCGCTTCGCCGACGGCCATGCGGCCCGATGCCGGCGCATCGATGACCGCGAGCGGCGTACGCTCGGCCATCGTCATCGCCTCGCCCTTGAAGCCGGCGTAGTCGAGCGCGGTGATCGCGCAGTCGGCCACCGGCACCTGCCACGGGCCGACCATCTGGTCGCGCACCGACGTCCCGCCGACCGAACGGTCGCCGATCGTGATCAGGAACGACTTGCTGCCGACCGTCGGGTGCTTCAGCACGTCGAGTGCGACTTCCGACAGCGCGATGCCCGTCACGTCGACCGGCGCGCGCTCGGTCTTCACGCGCACGACGTCGCGGTGCATGCGCGGCGGCTTGCCGAGCAGCACTTCCATCGGCATGTCGACCGGGTATTCGCCGGCGCCCGTCGCTTCGTCGTCGACGAGCTTCAGCTGGCGCTCGTCGGTCGCGACACCGACCACCGCAAACGGGCAACGCTCGCGCGCGCAGATCGCCTCGAAGCGCGGCAGGTCGGCCGGCGCGATCGCCAGCACGTAGCGCTCCTGCGCCTCGTTCGACCAGATTTCGCGCGGCGACAGGCCCGATTCCTCGAGTGCGACCTTGCGCAGCTCGAAGCGCGCGCCCTTGCCCGCGCCGTCGACGATTTCGGGGAACGCGTTCGACAGGCCGCCCGCGCCGACGTCGTGGATGCTCAGGATCGGATTTTCCGCGCCGAGCTGCCAGCAGCCGTTGATCACTTCCTGCGCGCGACGCTCGATTTCCGGGTTGCCGCGCTGCACCGAGTCGAAGTCGAGCTCGGCCGTGTTCGCGCCGGTCGCCATCGAGCTCGCAGCGCCGCCGCCCATGCCGATCCGCATGCCGGGGCCGCCGATCTGGATCAGCAGCGAGCCCGCCGGCACGTCGTGCTTGTGCGTGTGCTGATCCGCGATGTTGCCGAGGCCGCCCGCGATCATGATCGGCTTGTGATAGCCGTGCACCGTGCCGCCGACGTTCTGTTCGTACACGCGGAAGTAGCCGCCGAGGTTCGGGCGGCCGAATTCGTTGTTGAACGCGGCGCCGCCGAGCGGGCCGTCGATCATGATCTGCAGCGGCGACGCGATGCGGTCCGGACGGCCGTACGGGCCGTGCGCTTCGTTCGGGTTGCGCTCGGCCATCGGCTGCGCGGCGTCGCGATCGTTTTCCCACGACCGGCGGGCGTCCGGCAGGTCGAGGTTCGACACGGTGAAGCCCGTGAGGCCGGCCTTCGGACGCGCGCCGCGGCCCGTCGCGCCTTCGTCGCGGATCTCGCCGCCCGCGCCGGTCGCCGCCCCCGGGAACGGCGAGATCGCCGTCGGGTGGTTGTGCGTCTCGACCTTCATCAGCGTGTGCGTGAGCTCGGTGTGGCGGCCATAACGTTCACCCGGCTCGCCCGCGGCACCCGACTTGCGCGGGAACCAGCGCTCGGCTTCGGCGCCGACCATGATCGACGAGTTGTCCGAATACGCGACGATCGTGCCCTGCGGGCTCAGCTTCTCGGTGTTGCGGATCATCGCGAACAGCGACATGTCCTGCGCTTGCCCGTCGATCGTCCACTGTGCATTGAAGATCTTGTGGCGGCAGTGTTCGCTGTTCGCCTGCGCGAACATCATCAGCTCGACGTCGGTCGGATTGCGTTCGAGCTTGCGGAACGCGTCGACCAGGTAGTCGATCTCGTCGTCGGCGAGCGCGAGGCCCAGCTCGACGTTCGCCTGCTCGAGCGCGGCGCGGCCGACACCCAGCACGTCGACGGTCGACAGCGGCTTGGCCGGCAGCTCGTCGAACAGATGCTTCGCGTCGTCGCGGGCCGCGACCACGCTTTCGGTCATCCGGTCGTGCAGCGCGGCCGCGACGGCCGCACGGGCGTCGTCCGACAGCGCCTTCTTGCCGCCGAGCAGGCCCGACTTCAGCGTGACCGTGAATTCGACGCCACGCTCGATGCGGCGCACGTGCGTGAGGCCGCAGTGCTGCGCGATGTCGGTCGCCTTGCTCGCCCACGGCGAGACCGTGCCGAAGCGCGGCAGCACGACGAAGGTCTCGGTCGCGCCCTTCTCGCCCGCCGGCTGGAACGGCTCGCCGTAGTGCATCAGCGCGTCGATGCGCGCGCTGTCGTCGGCCGACAGCGGCTCGGCCGCATTGACGAAGTGCAGGAACTGGCCGCGCACCGCGACGATGTTGGCGTCGATTTGCCTGAGCGTGTCGAGCAGACGGGTTTGACGGAAATCGGAGAGGGCCGAAGCGCCGGGAAAACACGAGAAGTGAGCCATGGGCTGGACTGACGTCGAAGAGTCGCGCGAGGTGGCGACGTGGGGCGAAAGGAAGGCCGTAATTATACCCGGAAGTCGGGCGTCCCAGACCGGCCGATCGGTGCGCCTCATGCACCGCACCGGTGCCCGCGCGCGGGGCGCGCACGGCCGCCCGCCTAGCCGGCACGAGCAGCCCGTGCGCCGCGCCGTCGTGGCGCGCCCGCACGACCCATGCTCGGCCGGCGCCGGCTCGCGCACTTTTGGCGCTATCATTCCGGGTTCACCGGGCCCGGGCCCTCAGCGAATTCTCACCGGGCGGCGTGCGCGCCGCCCGTCATCGAAGCAATCCATGGATGTGATCGTCATCGGCGGCGGGATCAGCGGCGTCGCCACCGCCTACCAGCTGCGCGCGGCCGGCCATCGCGTGTGCGTGATCGAACGCCACGCGACCGTCGCGCAAGGCGCGACCTACGGCGACGGCGGCGCGCTGCTGCCGAGCCCCCTCGACGTCTGGTTCGGCCCGACTTTCATGCGCCAGCGCCAGCCGCGCGACAGCGGTATCGTCTACAAACCGGGCTTGAACGGCGGCGTGCGCCGCTTCGTCAAGCAGCTCGGCGCGCTGCGCGAGCCCGACGCGTTTGCCGCGCAGTACGCGCGGCTGCGCCCGCTGATCGACGTGTCGCGCGACACGCTCGCCGATATCGAGGCGCGCCTCGAGCTCGAATTCGAGCAGAAGCCGGGCATCCTGCACGTCGTGCGCGATCCGCGCGACTGGGACGCGCTGCAACCCGCGCTCGACCTGCTGCGCACGCTCGACCAGCCGTACCGCACGCTCACCGCCGACGAATGCACGGCGCTGGAGCCGTCGGTGCCGGCCGAACCCGGCTTTGCGGGCGGCGTGCTGCTCGAAACCGAGCGCACCGGCAACTGCCCGCTGTTCGCGAAACTGGTCAAGCAGACGCTCGACGAGCACGGCGTGCAGTTCCGCTTCGGCGCGGACGTCGCCGCGATCCGCATCGACAACGGCCGCGCCGCGGTCGAACTCGTGCCGCCGGGCAATGGAAACCCGGCGAAGGCGCGCGAGGTCGACGTGATGTCCGCCGACGCGATCGTGGTCGCGGCCGGCGCCGGCAGCCTCGCACTGCTCGAACGGCTCGGCTGGCGCCTGCCGCTGCACCCGGTGCGCACCCACACGCTCACCGCGCCGGTTGCATACGAAGAGCATGCGCCACACCTGAGCGTCGTCGATTCGATCAAGCGGATCTCGATCACGCGCACCCACCAGCGGCTGCGCATCGGCGGCGGCGCCGTGCTGCAGAGTCTCGCCGATACCGCGAAGCCGCTCGCCGAGCCGCTGTCCGAGGCCGCGCTCGCACTGCTCGGCCAGGCCGTCCACGATTGGGTACCCGGCGCGGCGCGGATTTCGGCCGCGCTGTCGTGGCAGGGCATGCAACTGCTGTCGCCGGACGGCCTGCCCGTCGTGGGTCCGACCCCGCATCCACGCGTGTTCGTCAATTTCGGCCATGGCCCGGCCGGCTGGGGGCTCGCGTGCGGGTCTGCTAAAGTGGTGGCCGACTATCTGGGCGGCAACGTCCAGCACTGGCCCGCCGACACGCTCGCCGCGCTGAGCGCCGGCCGCTTCACGACCTGACCGCCGCGGGCCGTCCCGTGGCGGCATCCTTGCCAGCCGCCACGATCCCGCGATGACCGCTACCCACCCGCTTCCCGATTCCGACCCGATCGCGCTGCTGCGCGTCGCCGACCTGCGCGCGGCCGAAGCCGACGCCACCGCCGCGCTGCCGCCGCACACGCTGATGGGCCGCGCCGGCGCCGCCGCCGCACATTGGCTGTCCGAGCGCATGGCCGGCGACGAACGCCCCGTCTGGTTCGCGGTCGGCCCCGGCAACAACGGCGGCGACGCACTGGTGGCCGCCGCGCAGCTCCAGCAGCTCGGCGTCGCGACGCATGCGTGGATGCCGGTGCCGGTCAAGCCGGACGACGCGCAATGGGCGCTCGGTCTCGCGCGCTCGGCCGGCGTGCCGTTGTCGGCCACCCCGCCCGCGTCGCTGGATGGCTACGCGTGGGTCGTCGACGGGCTGTTCGGCATCGGTCTCGGCCGCGCGCTCGACGGCGCGTTCGCCGAGCAGGCCGCGCGCATCGCCGCCCATGCGCGCGGCGGCGGCCGCGTGCTCGCGCTCGACGTGCCGAGCGGGCTCGACAGCGACACGGGCCGGATCGTCGGCGCGGGCGTCGCCGTCGCGGCCACCCACACGCTCACCTTCATCGGCGCGAAGCCCGGCCTCTACACGGGCGACGGCCGCGACCTCGCCGGTGAAATCCACGTCGCGTCGCTCGACGTCGCGCCGCCCGCCGCGCCGGCCATCGTGCTGAACGCAGCCGCGCGGTTCGCCGCGGCGCTGCCCGTGCGCGCGTTCGCATCCCACAAGGGCACGTACGGCAGCCTCGCGGTGCTCGGCGGCGACACAGGCATGTGCGGCGCGCCGATCCTCGCCGCCCGCGCCGCGCTGTTCGCCGGCGCCGGCAAGGTGCACGTCGGCTTCCTTGGCGCGGGTGCGCCGCCGTACGATCCGCCCTTTCCCGAACTGATGCTGCATCCGGCCGACACCCTCGACCTCGGCGCGATGACCGCGATCGCGGCCGGTTGCGGGCTCGGCACGCGCGAGGCCGCGGCGACGCTCGTGCGCGACGTGCTCGCGTACGACACCGCGACGCTGCTCGATGCCGACGCACTGAATCTCGTCGCGACGCACGCGGACCTCGCGGCCGCGGTCGCCACGCGCGGCGCGCGTGGCAATCCATGCGTGCTGACGCCGCATCCGCTCGAAGCCGCACGCCTGCTCGGCAGCGACACCGCCGCCGTGCAACGCGATCGCGTCGCGGCCGCACAGGCGCTCGCCGCCCGTTACGCGGCCATCGTCGTGCTGAAAGGCTCGGGTACGGTGATTGCGGCGCCCGACGGCCGCGTGACGATCAATCCGACCGGCAACGCGGCGCTCGCCACCGGCGGCACCGGCGACGTACTCGGCGGCCTGATCGGCGCGCTGCTCGCGCAGCGGGTCGCGCCGTACGAGGCCGCGCTGGCCGGCGTCTACCTGCACGGCCTCGCGGCCGACACGCTGACCGCGAACGGCACCGGCCCGGCCGGGCTGACCGCGGGCGAGCTCGCGCCGATGGTGCGCACGCTGATCAATCGCCTTTTTTATCCGTCGCCGCGCGCCGACACGTAACGCCGCTATACTGACTGCCCCGCCGCACGGCGGGCCTTCTCGTCCGCCGGCTTTCCGATCCCGATGAGCCGGCGCGGCATTCCTCCCGATTCACGCTTCACTCGAACCGCCATGACGCTGAAATCGCTCCCCGCCTGGACTGCCCTTCAATCCCACTTCGAACAGATCCGCCACGCGCGGCTGCGCGACTGGTTCGCGCCGGAAAACGACCGCGCGCCCACCCGCGCCGAGCGCTTCACGATTGCCGGCGGCGGTCTCGCGGCCGATTTCTCGAAGAACCGTATCGACGACGAAACGGTACGCCTGCTCGTGCAGCTCGCGCGCGACGCGGGCGTCGAAGCGCGCCGCGACGCGATGTTCGCGGGCGAGATCGTCAACCCGACCGAAGGCCGCGCCGCACTGCACACCGCGCTGCGCGCGACCGACCCGCAGGCGCCGTTTCACGCGCAGGTGAGCGCCGAGCGCGCGAAGATGGCGACGTTCGCGCGCGCCGTGCGCGGCGGCACGTGGACGGGCTATACGGGCAAGCGCATTCGCCACGTGATCAATATCGGCATCGGCGGCTCCGATCTCGGGCCGAAGATGGTCGTGCATGCGCTGCACCACGTCGCGACGCCCGAGATCTCGACCCACTTCGTGTCGAACGTCGACGGCGCCGATCTCGCGCGCGTGCTCGAACAGGTCGATCCCGAGGAAACGCTCGCGATCATCGTGTCGAAGACGTTTACGACGCTCGAGACGATGACCAACGCACGCTCGCTGCGCGACTGGTTCGTCGCGCGCGGCTGCCCCGAGGACGCGCTCGCGAAACACTTCGTCGGCGTGTCGGCGAACCCGGCCGAAGTCGTGAAGTTCGGCATCGCCGCGGACAACGTGTTCGAAATGTGGGACTGGGTCGGCGGCCGCTATTCGCTGTGGTCGGCGGTCGGCCTGTCGATCATGATCGCGGTCGGCCCTGAACGGTTCGACGAGCTGCTGGCCGGCGCGAACGACATGGACCGCCACTTCCGCGAAGCGCCGCTCGAGCGGAACCTGCCGGTGCTGCTCGGCCTGATCGGCATCTGGTACCGGAATTTCTTCGGCTCGCAGAGCTATCTCGTCGCGCCGTATTCGGAAGCGCTGCACTACCTGCCGTCGTACCTGCAGCAGCTCGAAATGGAGAGCAACGGCAAATCCGCGCGCCTGGACGGCACCTTCGTCGACTACCCGACGTCGGCCGTCACGTGGGGCGAGCCGGGCACCAACGGCCAGCATGCATTCTTCCAGATGCTGCACCAGGGGCCGACGATCGTGCCGATCGATTTCATCGCGGTGCTGACGCCCGAGCATCCGCTGGCGAGCCATCATCCGAAACTGCTCGCGAACTGCTTCGCGCAGAGCGAGGCGCTGATGCTCGGCCGCACGCTCGAAGAAGCGCGCAAGGTGGCCGGGCCGGGCAAGGAAGCGCTCGCGCCGCACCTGACGTTCCCCGGCAACCGCCCGACCACGACGCTGCTCGTCGATGCGCTGACGCCGCGCACGCTCGGCGCGCTGATCGCGCTTTACGAGCACAAGGTGCTCGTGCAGGCGACGGTGTGGGACATCAATCCGTTCGACCAGTGGGGCGTCGAGCTCGGCAAGATTCTCGGCAAGGTCGTCGAAGCCGACCTGTCGGCCGAATCGGTCGATCCGGCGAAGCACGACTCGTCGACCACGGCGCTGATCGAGCGCGCCCGTGCGGCGCTCAAGCGTTGAAGAAGGACTGACGCGACGGCGTCGCACCCGTGCTGGCCGCGCAATTCACCATGCGCGGCCAGCACGACATTCACACGTCACGCGGAGCGATTGTGTGCGGCGCGACGATGCGCCCGGCGTCGATGGTGACTGTCGTCGCGCAGCGGCGCGCGAGTTCGGTATCGTGCGTGACGAGCACGAGCGTCGCGCCATGCGTGCGGTTCAGCTCGAACATCAGGTCGATGACCGCGTGGCCGGTGGCCGCGTCGAGGCTGCCGGTCGGCTCGTCGGCGAACAGGATCGCCGGGCGCGTTACGAACGCGCGGGCGAGCGCGACGCGCTGCTGTTCGCCGCCCGACAGCAGCTTCGGATAATGCGCGGTGCGTTCGCCGAGACCGACCTGCACGAGCAGCGCGCGGGCGCGGTCGGCCGCGTCGCGCGCGCTGATGCCGCCCTGCAGTTCGAGCGGCAGCATCACGTTCTCCAGCGCCGTCAGGTGCGGCATCAACTGGAACGACTGGAACACGAACCCGACCGCGCCGTTGCGCAGCGCCGCGCGTTCGTCCTCGTCGAGCGGGTCGAGCGCGCGGCCGAGCAGGCGAACCGTGCCGCTCGTCGCGCTGTCCAACCCCGCAAGCAGGCCGAGCAGCGTCGATTTGCCCGAGCCCGACGCGCCGACGATCGCGAGGCTGCTGCCCGGCTGCACGGCGAGCGTGATGCCGTCGAGGATCGTCAGCTCGCCCGTTGCATCGGCAACCCGCTTGCACACGTCATGGACTTCGATGATCGGATCGGTAATCTGGAACATGGACACGACATTTCGCTGGAAAAGACGCGCGACGGCCGCCGCGCTGCTGGGCACGTTGCTGGCCGTCACCGTACCCGCACGCGCCGCGACGGCGCCGGCATCGAGCCCGCCCGTGATCGTCGTGCTCGGCGACAGCCTGTCGGCCGAATACGGATTACCGCGCGACACTGGCTGGGTGGCGCTGCTGCGGCAACGGCTCACCACCGAGCGAATCGATTATAGCGTCGCGAACGCCAGCGTCAGCGGCGACACCACGAGCGGCGGCCGTGCGCGGCTGCCGGCGGTGCTGCAGCGGCTCAAGCCGTCGATCGTCGTCGTCGAACTCGGTTCGAACGACGCGCTGCGCGGCGTGCCGCTCGCGACGACCGAGCAGAACCTGCGCGACATCATCGCCGGCGCACGGCGTGCACAGGCGAAGGTCGTGCTGGTCGGCATGTACGTGCCGCCCAATTACGGCCCCGACTACACGCAGAAGTTCCACGCGCTCTATACGCGGCTGTCGAAGGACCTCGGCGTGCCGCTCGTGCCGTTCCTGCTGGCCGGCATCGAGAACAAGCCCGAGATGTTCCAGGCCGACCAGATGCATCCCGCGCAGCAGGCCCAGGGCATTCTGCTCGACAACGTGTGGCCGACATTGAAGCCGCTGCTCGGCAAGCCGCGCGGCTGAGCGCAGCCGACGCACCGGAAAACGAAAAGCCCCGCTTCGAGCGGGGCTTTTCGATGGTTGCGGGCGAAACGACGCTCAGTTGTCGCCGTCCTGCTGCTGGCTGGCCGTCGTGCTGCCGTACAGCTTCACCTTCGAGCGATCGCGCAGCGCGGCGAGGTACGCCTCGCCTTCGCTTTGCGCGTCGACCTGGGCCATCTGCTGCTGCGCGGCCGCCAGTTGCTGCGGATCGACCGCCGAACCCGGAATGACCGCGTTCACGCGATAGATCGCATAGCCGTCCGCGCCGAGGTCGACACCGACGTAAGCCGGCAGCGTCTTCGCATCGACCTTGTAGACGGCGCTCAGCGCAGCCGGCGTCAGGCCCTGCGACTGCGTGCGCGACACCTTCTGCGCGGCCGTAAAGCCGTCCGTCGACTTCGACTTCTGCAGTTCGGCCAGCTTCGCCGCACCGTCCTTCTTCGCGAGTTCCGCGGCCTGCTCGGCGATGACCTTCTGGCGCACGACATCCTTGATCGCGTCGAGCGCGGGCACCGCGGCCGGCTTGTGCTCGGTCACGCGCGCCGAGATCAGCGTGTTGTTGCCGACGTCGATCGCCTGCGTGTTGTTCTGGTTCTTCACCGCGTCGTTCGCGAACACGGCGGCCAGGAACTTCGGATTGTTCAACGGGCTCGTCGGCGGCAGTTGCGGATTCGGCGTCGGCGTGACCGTGGCCGTCTGTATCGTCAGCTTGTACTTGTCCGCGGCCGGCTGCAGCGTCTTCGCCTTTTCGTAGACGGTCGACGTGAAGCCTTCCGCGTTCTCCGAGAACGCCTTCGATGCGTACTGCTGCTTCAGGTCGACCGCGATCTGGTCCTTCACTTCCGCGAACGGCTTGACGACGGCCGGCTTCACTTCGGTTGCCTTCAGGATGTGGAAACCGAGATCCGACTGCACGATACCGCTGACGTCGCCCTGCTTCAGCGAGAAGGCGGCATCGTCGAACGCCTTGCCGCCCGCGGTCGAGCCGCGCGTGATGAAGCCGAGGTCGCCGCCCTTCGCCGCCGACGGCGCGTCCTGCGAGTTCTTCTGCGCGATCTGCGCGAACTGGTCCGGATGCGCCTTCACGTCGGCGAGCAGTTGCTCGACCTTCGCCTTCGCGGCTGCCTTGTCGGCCGCGCTCGCGCTGCCCGGCGCGGCGATGAAGATGTGGCTCACGCGCACCTGCGCTTCGGTACGGAAGTGCGTCGGGTTGTCGTCGTAGAACTTCTTGATGTCCGCCTCGGTCGGCTGCGCGCTCGCGGCCGCCGCTGCCGGCGAATAGACGAGGTACTGGATCGTCGCGGTTTCCGGCGTCGCGAAGCTCTGCTTGTGCGCGTCGTAGTACGCGGCGAGCTGCGCGTCGGTCGGCTGGACCTTCGCTGCGAAGTCGCTCGTCTTCAGCACGAGCGCCTGCACTTCGCGCTGTTGCGCGGCGAGTTCGGACAGGCGTTGCGCGAGGCTCTTCGGCGTGAACGCGCTCGACACGATGCTTGCGGGAATCTGCTGCAGCGCGAGGCTGTAACGCACGCGCTCCTGGTACTGCTCGGGCGTCATCCCCTGGAACGACAGCAGTTGCGCATAGCGTTCGACGTCGATCGTGCCGTCGGGCTTCTTCAGCGACGCGATCATCGGGTCGCTCATCAGCGCGTCGCGCACGGCGTTGTCGGAGGCGGTCAGGTGCAGACGTTGCGTCTCGTCGGCCAGCACGCGTTGCTGAATCAGGCCGTCGAGCACCTGCTTGCGATGCTCGGGCGTATCGAACATCTTGATGTCGAACTGCCCGCCGAGCGCCTGGCGCGCCTGGTCGATCTGCTGACGGAACGCGCCGTCGAATTCGACCCGCGTGATCTTGTGTCCGTTGACCGCCGCGACGTTCGCACTGTCGTCGAAGAAGCCGCGGAAGCCTTGGATCCCGACGAAACCCAGCCCCGGCAACACGATCAGGAGCAGGAGCGCCATCATCAGGCGCTGGTGATTACGGAAGAAATCGAGCATGCGTGACGGGAAAATTGGACAAAACGTCCGATATTACAACATACGGGGTGGGACGGGATAAAACGCAGGCGGCTTCCCCCACTCCGCAATCACGCGCCCGCCAGCGGGCGCAAAACCGAATGCACAAACAACAATGCCCGCACGAGGCGGGCATTGTTGTTCGTTTGGCGGAGCGGACGGGACTCGCCTACATCCCGCAGGCCGCGGCTGCGCTTGCAAGCGCAGCCCTTCGAGTCCCGCCGGAAGCCGCGCAGGCGGCTTCCTCCACTCCGCAATCACGCGCCCGCCAGCGGGCGCAAAACCCACAACGCACAAACAACAATGCCCGCACGAGGCGGGCATTGTTGTTTGTTTGGCGGAGCGGACGGGACTCGCCTACATCCCGCAGGCCGCGGCTGCGCTTGCAAGCGCAGCCCTTCGAGTCCCG